>NZ_JBGONH010000033.1:0-59940 GCF_041439075.1 Vibrio sp. FF145 | reverse complement strand
GTAATGACAAAGTCGCTTGGTAATTAAGGTACGACAGAATCGCTTGGTGATCACAATGAACTAATTCCCCTTTCTAAAACATTGTTGGACAGAAATGGCTTAGAGTTGATGCTCCAAGCCATGCAGTTCGATAAGCTGAGTTTGGTCAAAATCTAGCTCACAAAAGCCCATCTATACTATAAAAGAAGAAATAGTTATATCTTTACGAAATGCAGCATCGTTTGTATTTTTTTCCACTTCCACTTCCACAAGGACAAGGATGATTTCTCCCTATTTTTCTTGTGCTGTTTTACGCTGAGAACCAAAAGAAAGCTGATCAAGATTTTTTACACGATACCTAGGTGAAAGTGGAGGTAGGTTTGCCACTTATTTATCCATATCATCAGATTGACACCACTCTCTTTCATGATAAGTCGAAACCTTAGCCTCTCTCTTTTAGGGCTGAAACAGCAGTTAATCAGTTATCGAGATCCAAAACCTTAGAATTCATGACTAGAACCTCGCTATTGTGTCTACTCCACGGTTAGACGAACAAATATACGTAGGAACGCAATATTTACCACTTTTTATCAAGGTCTTCTGCATACAGCAGTATTGCTCTTTGGTATTCTTTTATTGACTGATTATCAGTTGTCGATACCAACAAATTAAGAAGCAAAGCGGTTGCCTCCTTATGTCTACCTAAGTTATATAAACACATCGCGTAAAAAGGCTGAGCTTCTAAATTACTTGGGAACTCGGTAATCGTTTGTTGAAAGTAATCCAGCGCATCTCCATAACAACCGAGGCTTCTGTAAGTGCTCGCTAAACCAAACAAAGCATCAAATCGCTCGTTAGGTGAAAGCAGCCCCTTTAATGCTAACCGATAGTGCTCTACAGCTTGTTGTTCTTTACCTTCGTTATCGTAGGACCAAGCAATATTCAAATGCGCGGAAGGCGCATAGGAGGAATTCGCTAACACCGTGCGTAATAACTGACGAGACTCTTTATAGCTCCCTTTTTTTCTCAGCAAGATAGCTTCATTTATTCTTGTTCTCATACGTGTGTTACCTCCCATTAACTATGCTACAGTTTCAAGAATTCTGTCCGTCTTATATTAATTTAGGCACTAACTAACCCAAAGAGTAACAAGGTTATGTACATTAGATTTATCGCTAGCAATAATGAAGAAAAACAGTTGCAGAATACTCATGGCATCATTACACAGGCGAGATTAATGCTCGAGGAAGATCTAATACTCCATGAATATCATAGAGAACATATCGAACAAATATTTTCTCAACTCAATTCCTCTTTACCTTGCCCACCATTTGAAGAAAAATCATGGCCACGAAATGCAATTTCTTGGTTTTTAGACTCTAGTACCCAATACATATCGATCATGTACGAGTTAAAGTACATATTAGAAGAATATGATACCAATGTCTCAGTATTACAATATTCGGATATAGGTACGATTTTATATAGAGATGATTTTCAAGCGGTGGCTAAGTCTAGCTTACTATAGCCCCAATATTCAGATCTATAATGACGTTAATTATTGCGATGCGCATACGTTAAAATGAGAACTGCAACCCAAGCTCATAGCTCACTTCCGCTTTCTCACGCTCTGCATATTCTAAATTTGCGACTAAGCCAGACACTGAGCCGAATTGAAAGACGTTATTCCACTTGAACTCATCTCTTGCTAGATCTAAGAAATCATGCTGATAGGAAACTCCCATCTGCCAATGATTAGCTATTTGTTTTCTAACCATCGCTTGACAGTATGTTCCATGCTCGGAATATGGTGAACTGTAATCACTATCAGCACGATAGTTTACTGCGCCACAGGATAAAGAACTTGCCATTACCCCTCCCAAACGCCCAATGAGTCCTCCGCCGGCTTACCAACTATCTACCTCCGAACTAAATCGAGTGAGAAAATCTGCTTTTCCTTCGATGAATACGTAATCGAAAACTTGAGCGCTGACATCTAAGTATAACCCTCCCATCGTCTTACTCTCTGTATTGTCATACTTATCGTTAAGGTAAGGTTTTAACGCCCCCGACTTAAAACTAGCTCCTTGTATAGCCAAATCCTATGTGCGAAAAATTATCAACGATCTCACTTGATGCAAAGCTTGAACATGAAACTATGCGATGCGTTCACATTTCCGTCGCTGTCTTAAGCATGTTTAAATTCCAGTGCCAATCCTATCTAGGCAGTCATACCACTTTAAAACATGGTTAGTCAGCATTTCCTCTGTGAAAGCGTTACTCGTAGACAGCAGCCACTTCAACGTTCCATAGACGATATAGTCTGAATACATGGGCGCATCGCCCGATAAATATCGTGTCTTAGCTAAATAAGATTCCAGTACTCTCATTTTTTTGAGTAAATCGGCCTTTGCTAAATCTTGGTTGTTGTTTTGTACATTTTCCAAGCTGTCCTGAAAGTGTTTCTCTCTAGAGGAACGAAAGTATTCTTTATCTCGATCTTTAAGCTTGCAGTAAATGTCGAAGATGGCAATTTTGGCAATGTCCGAATGTAATGATGCTGCCCACTCATGGAAAAAAAGTGCCATTAAACGCCCTTTTTTACCGCCAAATAATGAGGGTAATTCAGGGTAGTGAGCCTCAAGATAATCAGCGATGTTAAACGAATCAGAGAGTACCGTTTCACCATCTTTGATGGCGGGGAGTGTAGAAAATTGCCCCTTAAACTTAGCCTGAAGGTCGACAAAAGATAGGTCAGTGGTATCAAACGCTATATTTTTGTGTATCAAGCACATTTTCGTTCGCCAACAATAAGGACTGAATTTTAAGCCATCGTCCCCACACAGTTCGTAAAAAGTGATCATAAGTGTCTTACTCCGAGAGTTGCTAAATAGGTGTAATGGTTGTGCTGGGCACAGTGTGTTCAATCTTGAACGCGGTTCTCAGTCGAGATTAAGTGGGTTCTTTAACTGCTAGAATACCTGCGGCTCCGAGCAGTAAAGCACCACTTCCTCTGGTCACAGTGTTAAGAGATAGTCTGCTCGCATTAACAATGCGCCTGGCCGAAAATGCATAAAACATTACTAAGCTGAAATCAAGAAATGCCATGGTTGGGCACATCACCATCAGTTGAGGTAACACTGGCAAGTCAGGGTTGATGAATTGCGGAAAAAAAGCAGAGAAGAATATGATGGCTTTGGGATTACCAGCGGCGACTAAAAAGCCAGAATAGAACAACTTTTTGTTCGAGGCCTGCAAATCCGAGTCGTTGAGGTCTAAGCGCTCAACTTGTTTGGGTTTAACGAGGAGCATTTTTAGCCCCATGTAAACCAAGGTCATGACACCAAAGACTTTAATGACAGTAAATGCCATTACCGAACTCGCAAGGATGACTCCTAAACCCAAGGCAACTAACACCATTTGAATAAAGTTAGCAGAGATATCCCCAAGGGCGGTATATAACACACGTTTATGACCATATCTCAGTGCATGTGCAATACCTAAAAATATGCTAGGCCCCGGTGTTGCGGTAAGAATGAGGGAGGCTGCGACAAAACTGAGCCAAACGTTAAAATCCATTTTCTATCCTTAATTATCCGTTAAACACTGCAAACAAAATTGCCACTCAAACACTACCATACCAGCGATTACTCCAACCACATATTCACCAGAGACATGACACCCATATTGTTTGTTTCTGTGCCATACAAATTGTCCGCTCGAGTGACGGTGAAATGATTGCGCCAGAGAGGGCAATAATAATAGTTCTGAATAAGCCAATCCTCCGCTCGATACAGCTTGTGCAGAAATTCCTCACTGTCGTTACTTTCCTGCATGAGCATATCAATAAAGGTTAATAGGCTTTGTTTTCCACGTTCAGGCAAACATAGGCTAAACACATTGCCGCAAAGTAGCCATTCGTAATACTGGAACGTCAGGTCGTCGCCAAATACGTAACAGTCGTAAGAGACATCAACAGCCACATCTTGAGACTGTCCTTGAAGATATACCTGCCAAATAACCCCTTTTTGAGACAACGCATCAAGCAAAGGTTGCAACTCCCTCATATGACTGTCTACCACTTCAATGACCACCGGGCGAGCCGGCAGTTTCATGTCGTGATTGAACAAGTGAAATCCCTTGTCTTGATGGCAATCCATCACGCTGTTCGCTGATCTTTTTGGGCCATCAAGCGTAAAACGTCGACTATGATGAACAAGCCAGGCTCTTTCTTGAGCGGACAAGGCGTTTGCATGATGATGAAACTGAAAAACAGTACACCCACTGCGATCGACTTTTTGTGGCTGAGCGGGTTGAGATTCGCAATAGAGCAGTTCTGCCACGTGCATAGGCGTTTGAGGTTGTGCATCGCTACACCAAAACTCTACTCGTTCAATATGGCCACCAAAGCCAAAATAGTGGTTGTTACGAACCAAACTCCAATACTGTTTTTCCAGACTTTCGGCCCGATATGCTCCACACCCGATAGGTTTTGATGCCTGATAATCAAAAATCGCACTGTGAGAATCGGCTAATAAATGAAGCAAAACTGGGTCAGATTGACGCATAGAGAAAATGACCCACTGTTTATCTATGTCAATCCGCTCGACATGGCGAAATAAAATTTGATATGGGTGAGGCGTGTTGAGACGCATCTCGATATTTTTTTTGACCAGCTCCGGTGTCAGCGCTTCTCCATTGTGCATCATTATGTCAGTGCGAATGCGAAGACGGATTTGTTTGTCGCTGAAATGAAATTGGTGTGCGATGTGAGGCACAATATCATTTTGAATGGGGTCATAGCGCACTAAGGTATCGAACACGCTTTCGATCAATAAAATAGAACGAGCGGACTGTGCCAAATGTGGATGCCATTCAGGCAGCATATATGGCACTAAATACATTAAAGTGTTCTGCTTTTTCAGTTCCTGTTGTGCGTCCCCTAACCAGAGAGGTATGTGATCTTGAAACAGGTGGACTTCGCCAAATTGAGTGGCTAGCCGAAATGCCTGATTCATTCTGCCAGACCGAGCCATTTGCTCTAACTGAGTCAGCAGTGAGGCCTCAAAACTTTTGAGTAGTGTCAGTTTAGAACGATGGCCACGTCCCTGGCCCGCAGCCCAATGGATAAGCCCAAAACTCTCAAAGGCAGCCATTAGCTTACTCACGTACCTTTCTGAACAGACCAGAATTTCGGCAAGGGTGACGATATCGACATCATAAGTTTCATTGCGAAAAAAATGTTTCTCGAGTTGCTTTAAGCGTTGTAGATGACTCGTAGACAACGACTGAGAACCTACCATGTCAACCTCAAAAATATGTTCATTAGATACGACGGCTCACTCTGACACTTGACGAAATAACGTAAAATTGTTCTTTTTGTCATCTCAGAGTCCGAGTTTAATATAGGTGGACTAGCTGACCAACTAAGAAGCCCACCAAGAAAACTATACCAGATAAACGCGGACGGCTTTGAGTTTGTATCACTGTCATCGTTTGAGGTTGTTCTGGTAAGTACTGTTTCGCATTTAAAGTATAGAAGGTGTAATCTAATGGATTCATGGTTCACTCACACAGCAGGGGATCATGTCGCTATTATCAGTGAATAAACCCGAAGTAATAACGTTCGCTTTACTGTGAATAGTTCATCTTTTAATTAATAAAGGAAGGCTCTATTTTTCATCTGCCACCAAACCAACTAATTCAATAAACACGTAGAGGTAGATCAATCCCAGTCACATTCAATATTAGCAATCGACACTACATCTTCATCAGAGCAAACGTAGGTAGGCTTGCCAACATGGGGCTCAAAGGTTACGTAACCCGCTTTGTTCCTACCAAATCTCCTGACTCTGTTCATCGTGCGTAAGTATTGGGTACGTGAACGTACTACTCTAATGAACAGTATTCGAGCGTTACTGTCTAAATTCGGTCTCATTATTACGGGCGGACGATTTTCTTTAATGAAACCAGTTCCCCTCACGCTGGAAGATGCTGAAAACGAACTTCCACACTTAGATCGAACTGTTATTGCTGACGCGTACTATCACCTTGAACAACTTAACTAACGTATTGCGGATACCGAGCAAGTCTTCGATGCCTTTTCAAAGGTCAGTGATAATGTTCTACAGATCATGAAGCTCAGAGGAATTAGCCCACAAACAGCAACGGCTATTCTGGCCTCTATTGGCAACGGCTCTCAGTTTGTGAAAAACAGAGATTTTTCCGCTTGGCTAGGGTTAGTTTCGACGCAGTATTCAACCGGCGGCAAACCCAGATTGGGCAGGGTTACCAGACACGAAGACTAGTATCTACACACCTTACTCGGCTATAGTGCTAGAACGGTCATTGCTAATCTAGTTGATAAACAAGACAGGCTCAGTCAGTGGTGTCGAGGTGTGTTGGAACGACGAGGAATGAACCGAGTTATTGTCGCTCTTGCAGCAAAGAATGCTCGAACTATCTGGTCGCTATTACACACCCAAACGGAGCAAAATTTAAGTTATATGGATTACAATTTCTAGGCGAGAAAGTCTGCGTTTGAATGCGCCACAGACAACGAGTTAACTTGTTTTTGGACAAAACCTTGCCAGTACTTTTGCTAAATTAGAAAACCATCAATAACTAGGGGTATGTCAAATCTACTTGTGAAGAGCTAGTGCGATGAGTAGCATCGCACTAGCAAAAGTATTGGTTTAGGTGCGTATTAAGTGCCGTTATGTAAAATATGACGTTCCACACTCTAAATGTGAATGACTTAATGGTGGGTACTCTCTCAATAGCTTTGATCTTACTTCTTGAAAGTGACTCTGATTAGCCGACAACCAACTGCTCACATATTCATTAAATCTTATGTGCCTTTCTGGATTGGCGTTAACAGAACGTTGAAAGTGGCAACTAATAACAATCATTGCCCCTTCATATCTTTCTTCAGATGAGTGATTTGAGTTGTTGTATTTACTCCAGCCATTTCTTTTTTCATTTTCTAATCTTTCATATTCGCTCATATACCCTCATATAAAGTTTATTATCAATGAGAACCATCACAATTCAATGTTTGATATGCACGCTTAAAACCATCTAATGAATACCATACATTTAGATAATCAGATGATTTACCAATATAAGTTTTCACCTCAAACCCCATAGCATCTTCACCATTTAACTTGTTGAGATCAGAGTTGGTAAAAACGTATATATGACGATACCTCTCACTTCCTGATACCACATCAAAATATGAAAATTTTGGTTTCGCCAGTTTATTACCAAAAAAATCATTTACATGATAAGACGTAACTTTGGTTTCATACCTACCTGGTTCATAAGCTAAATATGGCTCAATCGTTAACTGAGTAGCTTTCGCAGAACCAGCATTACACTCCATAACAACTTTGATATTTTTATATAGAGAGTAAGACTCAGCATTTTTTACATTACCAGAGCCTTCCCAGTTATTAACTTTCCAATCCGCATGAGCTAATGATGATAGAGTTACAAATAACAAAAAAATTAATATTTTCATGGAGATATGCCTTAATTTTGAAATCCAATTATCTCAAACCAAAAAGCCAAGATCAAATTTGACGCTAATCTTGGTCTCAGACCAAAAATGTCACTATCTGCATCAAAAGTCTGTCCTGTCCTGTAGTCATTATTCCTATTATGGTAAATGCGCGAGTTTGCTATCAGAAACAGCCCTCAAACGCTCTTAGCGAAGTTTTTAGACACTTGATCAAGGCGATATTACTTCCATAACGCCTTGTAAGTTTGTGACGCTTTCAAAGCGATTGACTGGGCAAAAATTAGCAAATTCATTTGAGCTAAGAACTGCACTCTGCCCCCCATTTTTTTGTTCTTTGTGAGCTTTGGGTGTCAGATTAGTTCTATTTGGTCAAAATCCACTCGCATTTGAATGTAGACTTTTTGGCGAAACCAATTTTTGGGGCAGAAACTTTTTTGAGTAGTCGCACTAAAGGGCTCTTATCCCGAAGCAACTTAGATAACTTTATTCTAGCCCAATGAAACAAGACGCCTCCGACTCAAACCCCTTCTCTAAAAGGGCATAAAGCCAGCAGCATTCGCTGCTGGCTCATGTCATTGCTACTATCTGCTCTCAATCCATTCATCCAACTCATGCTCAACCCATGCTGAGGCTCGCTCTCCAAGCGAGACATTGCGTGGGAACTCCCCGTTAGCCATCATTTTGTAGATGGTCGACTTACTTAACTGCACTCTTTCTATCACTTCTTTTAAACGAACTAATCTCATGAAATTCTTCCTCTATGGTTATCACTCATGAGATAGAGTTGAAGTGTAAAAATTTCCCTAACCTAATATCAGCCTGTAGATATAGGACATCCCGTTATTGGTTTACCTTCCAGCCCGTAACATCAATCATACTTGTGCTGGTGGCCTCGCGGATTATGGTTGTCTTTTCTTTGACCTTTTTTCTCTCGGCTTTCTCGGCTGCCTTCCTTTCTTTTTAGATTTACTGACAAATGAACCTATCGTGCTTTGAACGTCAATATCATGATTTGTGCTGAGTTTGGCTTGTCTGCTTAGTACGAAGAACAAGCAGCGGTGTTGGTGGTCAAAATCCTCATGGTCTTTATTGAGTTCAATCAGGGGTTGAGTAAGAAAGGAGCAAAGTTCACTGATGTCGTATTGGCTTGTCTGTGTGGTCGTTGCCCACGTTCGCGTAATGTCTTTCGTCAGTTTTTTTCTGATTTGGTATTCATTTGCCATCGGTTGGTAGGAAGCTGCATCTAAAAACATCGTGAAGCGGTAGCTGATTGCGCCAGTGTCAGATATTTCCTTTTTCCATATCACGCTAATCTTATCCTTCTGTCTGTAATGGCAGAATCGATAAAACCACTGATTAAATAACGTCTTGGCTTGATGGTTGTACTTTCTGGGTATGCCTAGCCGAAACCGAAATACATAACTGTGACCAAAACGACTTAAGACACTTCGATAAGCAAAATAGAGTTTTTCTATCAGTGGCAGCGAAAGCCCCCCATCCACCGTATCGATTTGGTACTCACGGAAACATTCATTCTCAATCGTATTATCGACCATAACGTTTCTCCTGCTTTGCTTTCAACTCAGCCTGCTTGATTAACTTCTCATCTCGCTCTTGTATCTTTTCTAGTATCCAATTTTGGATATCTTGATATCGCCAACCAATGGCTCTTGCGCCTAGGGACACGGATTGAGGAAAAGTATTTTCCTCCATAAAGCTGTATATCGACGCTCTGGAAAGACCGCTGATATGAATCACTTCTTTAAGTCTTATCAAGCGATTCGGGTGTTCAGTGTTTGAATGGTTTGGGTTCATGGTTATTGCCTTTGTTGGTATCACTCAAACAAAGACGCAGGTCTGTATTTTTTATCTCAACAAGTCTCAGTCGGTCTCATAGTGGATTTGGATTCGATTGAAGAATTATTCACATCTATATCATTCCCTTGAGCACTGCATTTATTGATACAAGGAGAAGATATGGAAACGCTATATACTTTCAGCGCTCCCGTTACGGAGCACCAGATATTAGAGAAAGCCGTCGAGATCTTAGAGAGTCGATTGGTCAGCGGGGATGCCTTTACACGTCCGAATGACACGAAAGCCTTTCTACGCTGCAAGCTAGGAGAATATGAGAGAGAAGTCTTTGGGGTAATGTTACTCAACAACCAACATCAGTTGATTGAATTCAATGAGTTGTTCTTTGGCACGGTGGACAGTGCTTCAGTGTATCCACGAGAAGTGGTGAAGCTGGTACTTGAGAGAAACGCCTCAGCAGTGATTTTTGCTCATAACCATCCATCGGGTGACTCCAACCCATCACAAGCTGATAGACGCATTACAGAGCGTTTAAAGGATGCTTTAGCACTGGTTGGTGTGCGAGTACTCGACCACATTGTGGTGGGCAGTGATTGTGTCTCTTTTGCTGAGAGAGGTTGGCTATGAATCGTAGTATCAAACGTAATTTCAAACTCGACTTGTTCCACCAGCTTGTCAAGCTATTGATTGAGCAATATGACATCCCCACCGAAACAAAACGAGTGGCGCTTAATCTCAAGGTCGCAAGCTTCTATCGCAACCGAAGCGGGATACAACCGATTGAGGTACAGCTTGAACGAGCTAACACTAATGAGCCTTGGGAAGTGCGATTCATCGCTTCTTTTGATTACCCGACACCAGAAGCTGAGAGTGTTGATGTGGCTTTGTATTTCAACTTCAAGCATCAATGGTTCTACCAACCTGACATCCAACGATGTGAGCTCAATCGGCCTGAGGTGCAGTCGCTCTTCATTAGCTGGCTTAAGGCGTTCACCAATCACCTAAAGGCATCACAGTTCGATACACAGACGTTAACGGTCGTCAGTCAATTCTAGTCGTTGTCACTTCAAGCATCCCCCACCACATTCGATTCAAATCAAACTCAGGTACATATCATTGACCTGACCAAAACGATTGAAAGGAAAACCTATGAAATCTCAAACATTAACAATCACAGCGCCATACTCACCAGTCTCTCAGAAGCTTAAGAGTTTGTTGAAAAGCAAGATGGAGACATTCTGGAAACAGAACCCAACCAAGAAGGACGGTGAAAGCCTCACCATTAACTTTCGAGATACCACTTACAGTGCTGAAGCGGGAGGGTATCATCCTGTCGAAATCATGTTACTGAAAGAAGATGAGAGTCAGTATCAAATCCAATATCTCACTGACTTCGCTTACCAAGGCAACATCTACCCAGAACTTGAGCGTAATGTCGATTTTGATGTCGCTAACGGACAAGCGCTCATTGCCCCTATGGGATGGCAAAGCTGTCACAACCAAGCCATTGTGGAGTTCTACTCTCTCTGGGAAGGTAACTTTCTCGCTTACTTACAAATGGGAGCCTATGACGAGATTAAAATATCGATGAGCTAAAGACGCTATCGGCCAGATAGTGACGTACCCATCGCTAGGATGATTGCCATTCTATCAATCAGCCACCAGCAGTGACCTAACAATGACAACAAGGGATAAAGCCAGTACCACAGAGCAATTATCATTGGTGTTTGAGTTGTATCGACGCATACCACAAGGTCGAAAGGTGACGGCTAAGCAGCTTCAGGCTGAGTTAGCCGATGCAGGAATGTACCGAGGCATCAGAAGCGTACAGCGTAATCTTGATGTCATTGTCGATTATTTTGATGTCGACAAAGACACTCGAAGTAAACCTTTCGGTTACAGTCGCGGAATGTACAGCCAACCAACCTTAAGCGCTAGGGATCTTGTCTTACTACAGCTTGCTAAAGCAACCCTTAGTCAGCAACTTCCATCATCCTTAGAGTACGCCATTGATTTTACATTCAGCCTGTTACGAGCTCAGCCACGCTCCTACACAGGAATGAAACCACCACAAGGAGACACAAGCAAAGCACATGCTGCGATAGATGAACTAAACGCACCCGACCTGCTAGGGGAGTTTTTCGAACCCATTTCAGTGGCACTGGTTCATCAAAAGCAAATCACGCTTACCCTTAAATCCGGTGAGCAGATAGAGCAAGTTTCACCTGTTGGTATTACGACCACCACAAGTGAGCTTTATCTCGTCTACCAAAACACATTCAACGATTACGACGACCTTCCTTTAACCTGTATTGCTAAGCTGAAAGTACTGACCTTCTACTTTGATTACCCGTCAGATTTTCACTTACAACAATATCAACTCAAGTCAGAGCCTCAGCGTTCGGCTCTACAAACAACCAATATCACTCAGTTGATTGCATCGGACAGATAGTGACGCAAGCAGTGATACCTTACTTCTGTTTCACAAATTCAATGGAACCTACAGGGCACTTACTCCCTTTCATGTTCCATTGAGCCATAGCGCAATCAAAGTAAAGTATGGGCACTAATCTTACATCAACTCCATTAGGTTAGTGTGCAAGGCAGAACTGTGCTTTATGAGTGGCTGCGCCATCAACCGTCTTTAGCTAAGACGAGCAGTGTTAAGGGGGACGGCCGCCCCCTTAGTATGGCCTAGTCGAAACAACCTCATCTGAGACGCATATTATTAAAGAAAACCCTGTTTTTCGACCATTTGCGTTTACCCCACCAGTCGTCACTTCGTTGAGTTTTACCTAATTAATACACACATCTCAATTGGAGAATCATCATGAAATCAATCATTACTAAAGTTATCACACTAGCCGCTTTAACCCTTTCAATGAACGTAAGTGCTGCCAGTGCTATTGATGCACTCAGTGTCGAATCGATTAAAGCCACCCTGACACCTGAGCAGATCCAACAATCTCTCAATCACTGGAAACAGAATGAACTGAAGCAGCTCGAATCACGCGCACAGGCCATCTCAGATAGAGCACCTATTGAAGCAAGACGAGAGCTAGTGGAATCTCAAATAGAGCAAGAATACAAACAGACAGCGAAAGCCTTAGGCTTGTAGTCTGTTGATTATCAGAAAGGAGCATGATGCTCCTTTTTTTTGCCTTAGTATCGCAAATAGGGACTGACTCTTTTCTCTGGAGGAACGTAGTGAGGGCTTTTCTTCATTTCAGCTTGCTCTCGCTTGAAGTTGCTCTGGCTAATCATATTCAGTAGATATTCGTCGACTTGAGATTCCTCCCAAGCTACCGCGCGATAGGCAATTTGAATACTTGCAGGAAACTTACCAGAAGCAATTAAGCGATAGAGTGTCGCTTTGCTCAACCCTGTTTTATCGAGAACTTCACGCATTCGAATCAATCTCATCATGACCTCTGTATCTTGTTGTAAAAGTAATGACTTCCTTGGATGCCAAGATATCTAGCCCCATAGGGAATCAAGTAGTCTCATACAATAAAGAACAACCACAGAGTTTATTTCGCATAGAAAGCCATACCACCAGACTACGTATGGTTCTAGCATCCTAATGACCCCATCAAGTATCACTGTAACCAACTTACTCAGTCACGAACCTATTCACAGAGAGAGCGTATCCATTGATTAAGAATGATGAATGAAGCTAGGTGATATGACTTCTAGATAGAATGTCATTGAATTGATTATTGCAGACATTGGTTAGTATCAGAGTCTTGAGGACTCTTCTTGGTTGAGTAGTTCTTTAGAAAAAGAAGAAAAGAAAAAGATTTATAATGTTGTCGCATAGTCATGCTCCTCTAAGCATTATAAATCCTACCCAGTATTCTCTACTCACTTAATCCAGCAGACACAACTGAATCTCTTCAGTCATGCCTGCTAGGTAAGAGCATCATGCTGATGCAGACACTCTCTATACAATAGGGGTGAGATGAGTATTTTTTTATTTAACCATGTTGAGATGCGAGCTTAGGCACGAAAATCTTTTTTATATCCTGAATTGAGATCTTTGGATCAACGTCTTGAACTTTCTCTGCAATGAGCAGAGTGACTTCTTCATCTTTATCCGCCAGCAGTTTGACATTCTGCCGCTTTCCATCTCCGAGTGCGAATCGGATTGTGTATTGAAAACAGAACTCTTCAAAAGCTGCGACAGGAACGACAACGCATTGATTGATGCGCTGCTCTCCCTGACCACTTAGCTTAAGTAGTTTTTTGTAGCGTTCAGCCATGTTGAACCCAAGCGTTAAAATTAATCGGGTTAAAACGATGTGTTGCCAGTATAAAAGGGAACTACCTTGCACTTTATCATCAATGCTCAGTACATCGCTTAAGAAGAGTGAGTCATCCAAAAGTCGTTTTGTTCGTTGAAGTGGTGGCAGTGCATCTATTACTTGCTGCTGTTTGGTAAGAGGAACTGATTTAGAGAGTGAGAGCAACTGAGTAAGCCTTTCGCTACATTGATTAACTTGGAGGTCACCAATACGATTGAAAGAGTGTAGCATGAGCTCAGAAGCCACCTGACAAACCCACTGGTGCAAATGGTCATGAAATATTGGGTTGCGGAAAAAATGAATCACAGGCTGGATAGGAAAGTCCTCCATGACTTTACCCATAACATCAGACCACGGATAATATTTAAGCTTGCCTTGGTGAGTTGTCTTTCTGTCAATATCCCGAGTATCTCTATAGGCCTCAATTAAACACGTCACTTCTGTTCTTTCGCTGTAGTCGTGCGGAATATTATTGAAATCCAAAAGAAACGAGCTTACTTTCTCAAAACTGTCTTTAAGAAAAGGATGGTCAATGTTTAAGTAATAACTTCCGTTCGTACGTCCAAACAATTCTTTCCCGGTCATGCCTGTAATGTGGCGCTTCACTAAGCCTAGCTTTTTGAGGGTGTTCAATTGAGACTTAAAACGCTCTGCGCTGATGTTGCCCATCATCTTACGGATCTGTGTGGAACTCATCTCTTCGATGACCCCTAGCTTATTGCTATGCAGTAGTAACAAAGTCAGAAATAAACGATTAGATGCTCGGAACGGTTGACGTTTTTTGATGCCGTTACTGTCATTTATTTGTGGTTGAATTTCCTCAATTAGGTTTGAGAGTTCGTTACCCAACAGTCGTATTATCGCTGGATTTTGGGTAGCCATAACCTTTGGCAGTATCCCGAAGTCATCATGACTGAGTAGTACTTTGTTGGTTAATGTGTAGCTGTTTTTGCCGCGACCTTTTAGTGCGTACTGCTCTCTAACCCTGACACTTTGGGTACTTCTTAAGGCTGAAAAAAGAGATGAAACCGTGTTGGTACTTATACCAAAACTTTCTGATATCTCAAGGGCTTTATTACTAAATTCACTTCCAAACCCATGACTTCTAACAAGGCAATATAATAAGTAAATTTCTTCTGTTTTCATATTCTTTAACTACTGTTAATGTGGGCGATTGAGTTTTTAATATAGGGTATATATAACAAATTGTAACCTGTTTTACTCAATGTTTCGCTATCGGTCTCATGACATGTTCTAACAATTGTTTTGATACATGAATTCATGAGAAATTCGATTCCGTTTGAATTTAGTAATCAAGAGTATTACCTTGTCCCTAACGTAGATCATGAGCAGGTAAATAATGTCAGAACCGAAGCTAAATCCTAAGATGAAAAAGCGCTTAGAATGGATAAATAAGAACGATGAATTAATGAGGTCATGGCTAGTGGACTACATCCAACAACACGACTGGAAGCCCCCATTTAACAGTAAAGAAGAAACAGAGCTTGATTATATTAAACAGTTTTTGAATGATGCTCGTTTCTGTGCAGAAACAGCTCAAACCCGAGAGGAATGTCGTAACATGAAATCGGCATGGAATCGATGGGAAAAAAGGTATAACAACAGAAAGAGTAAAACTATAGTTGAGGGTAATTACACTATCTCAATGGTTGCTAGAAAAGAATTGGAGCGACTAGCAAAACAACAAACTTGTAGCTTTAGTAAAGTACTCGATACATTGTTGAGAAACGCCAAAGAAATGGAGTCCCTTCAGAAGAAACTTGAGAAACATTTACAAGAAGAGAACGACGGACTACGTATGGACACTGCTTTCCTTGCTACTTTTTTTGATACTGATTTCCCACACCAACAAGCTCAAATCATGACTCAAGATTTACGAAAAGAAATGGAAACCGATAAAAAACAGTATCAAGAAGAACTTAGAGAGCTCAAGAAAGAGCTAAAAGAAAAACAAACCAAGATAGCAGAGTTAACTGCGATTATTGAGGACTAAGGTGGACCTAATACAGCCAAGCCCAACTAAGGAGTTAAACCTTAAGCTGGGCAATAAAAGCTAACAACTTCTTGATAACTCATCTAAGTAATCTGCCCACTCTTGCATTAGCTTTGTTCTTTCGGCTAAGTAAAGTGAACGATTGTAAGCTCTTGAAGTTGCGGAGCCTGTCAAGTGAGCTAGTTGAACCTCGATAACCTCTGAATTCCAACCTTTTTCATGTAATATTGTAGAGGCGCTACTCCTAAAGCCATGTGCTGACATTACATCTGCGGCATAGCCCAAGTCCCGCAAGCGATTGGTCAGGATATTCTTACTCATAGGCTTACTGCTATCTCTTTGATTTGGAAATACAAGCTCAGAGTAACCAGTGTACAATTTTACATCTTGTAATTGTTGGATAACTTGTTTTGACATCGGCACCAAGTGATCTCGACTGCGCTTCATCTCTTCCGCTGGAATCCTAATCAAGCACGCCTCAAAATCAATATACTCCCACTTCAAGTTTCTTATTTCCGTTGGCCTTAAAAAGACTCTAGGGATCAACTTGAGCGCCTCAACGCTGCAATAGTTACCAGTTGGTGTGGTATCAATATCCTTAATCAATTGACCAAGTTCACTAGGATTAATAATTGCTGCTCGATGTTGAACTTTGGGCAGGGGTTTTAATATATCACCAAGCGGTAAGCCCTGAGCGGGATTGCTTCGTGTTAGACGATGAGCTAATGCATAGCCAAACACCCTATTGATGACAGCAAGTAT
Source organism: Vibrio sp. FF145 (assembly GCF_041439075.1). NCBI lineage: Bacteria > Pseudomonadati > Pseudomonadota > Gammaproteobacteria > Vibrionales > Vibrionaceae > Vibrio > Vibrio sp. FF145. The sequence goes on along the minus strand of NZ_JBGONH010000033.1, from coordinate 43,544 downwards.
GTTAGGAGCTTTCTTAGGCACACCAGCGCCCTCAATAGCTAACATGAGATCCGTGATGTGCCCAGCATCAATCTCATCAATATGAAGGTTACAGATACCTTTAGAGTCAATCATTAGCCAACGTCTAACCCGGGCGGCATGATCCGTTGACCAAGAATCTTTTTGCTGCTCCCACCACTTTATAGCCACTGCTGAAAAAAGCTTATTTTGGTCAACACTCTTACTACGCTTCCTCTCCCTTCTCTCATCCATGGGATTGATACCGCTCACTAACGATGCTCTTGCTTCATTTGCTAACTTACGAGCTTTAGTGAGAGTTACTGTGGGGTACTTTCCTAGCGCCATTTCTTGGTACTTCGATGAGTACCTAAAACGAAAACGCCAGAGCTTTGATCCATTCTTTTTTACAAACAAAAACAATCAGTTACCATCAGATTTCTTTATCTGAGACTTACCTTTAGGACACGATAATTCCTCTATATCCTTTACTGTTAATGGCATTCAGAGCTCCAATGCGGGGTACAAAATGAGGGGGTTCACCAAAATATATCACTAAATTTGAAAGTTAGGAAACATACGATACCCCGCATTACCCTCACGATTTTCATAGAACCAGCTATACACCCTTGGACTTTACTAGACGATAAATATAAAAAAAGCCCGTAAACACTGGGCTTACGAGCTCTTAATGGACTTTACTGGATTAAGTCAGGTCGTTTACATCATGCCGCCCATGCCACCCATACCGCCCATGCCACCCATATCAGGCATTGCAGGGCCAGAATCTTGAGGTTTGTCTGTGATCATCGCTTCTGTTGTGATCATAAGACCCGCAACGGATGCGGCGAACTGAAGTGCAGAACGAGTTACCTTAGTTGGATCTAGGATACCCATAGCAATCATGTCGCCGTATTCGCCAGTAGCCGCGTTGTAACCGTAGTTACCTTCGCCAGCACGAACATTGTTAGCAACAACAGACTCTTCATCACCTGCGTTCTTAGTGATTTGACGAATAGGCGCTTCCATTGCACGTAGTGCAACACGGATACCTACGTTTTGCTCTTCGTTGTCGCCTTCAAGGCCAGCAACTTTAGATGCAGCGCGGATAAGTGCAACACCACCACCAGCAACCACACCTTCTTCAACAGCAGCGCGAGTTGCGTGAAGTGCATCTTCTACGCGGTCTTTCTTCTCTTTCATCTCAACTTCAGTTGCAGCGCCTACTTTGATTACTGCAACACCGCCAGCTAGCTTAGCTACGCGCTCTTGAAGTTTTTCTTTATCGTAGTCAGACGTTGCATCTTCGATTTGTTGACGAATTTGAGAAACGCGACCTTTGATCATATCTTCATTACCCGCACCATCGATGATGGTTGAGTTTTCTTTAGTGATCGTAATGCGCTTAGCTTGACCTAGGTCTTCTAGCGTTACTTTCTCAAGGTCTAGGCCGATCTCTTCAGAGATAACCGTGCCGCCCGTTAGGATAGCGATGTCTTGCAGCATAGATTTACGACGGTCGCCGAAACCAGGTGCTTTAACCGCAGCCACTTTCACGATGCCACGCATGTTGTTCACAACAAGAGTTGCTAGCGCTTCGCCTTCTACATCTTCAGCGATGATAAGAAGTGGACGAGATGCCTTAGCAACCGCTTCTAGAGTCGGAAGAAGTTCACGGATGTTCGACACTTTCTTGTCGATAAGAAGAATGAACGGGCTATCTAGATCAACAGAACCGGCTTCTTGGTTGTTGATGAAGTAAGGAGATAGGTAACCGCGGTCGAACTGCATACCTTCAACTACGTCTAACTCGTCTTGCAGAGCCTGACCTTCTTCAACCGTGATAACGCCATCACGACCTACTTTTTCCATCGCTTCAGCAATGATGTTACCTACTGTCGAATCAGAGTTCGCAGAGATAGTACCTACTTGCGCGATAGCTTTTGTGTCTGAACAAGGAACAGAAAGGTTCTTCAGCTCTTCAACAGCCGCGATAACCGCTTTGTCGATGCCGCGCTTAAGATCCATTGGGTTCATGCCAGCAGCAACCGCTTTTAGGCCTTCAGCGATAATAGACTGAGCCAATACTGTTGCTGTTGTTGTTCCGTCGCCCGCCGCGTCATTCGCTTGCGAAGCCACTTCTTTAACCATTTGTGCGCCCATGTTTTGGAACTTGTCTTCAAGTTCGATTTCACGTGCAACTGAAACACCATCTTTAGTGATAGTCGGTGCGCCAAATGATTTGTCTAGAACAACGTTACGGCCCTTAGGACCCAGCGTTACTTTTACTGCGTCAGCCAGAACGTTTACACCTTCTAACATTTTAATACGTGCGTCGTTACCAAATTTAACGTCTTTAGCAGCCATCTTAATTTCCTTTAAAATTCTTTATTCAGTCAGTTCAGTTTTATGGGTCGGATTACTCAACGATCGCCATGATGTCGTTTTCAGACATGATCAGAACTTCTTTGCCGTCGATCTTTTCAGTTTTAGTGCCGTAGCCTTCAGAGAAGATAACGGCATCGCCAACTTTAACGTCCAATGGTTGTACTGAACCATTTTCTAGAATGCGGCCTTTACCAACAGCTAGAATAGTACCGCGCGTTGATTTTTCAGCGGCAGAACCAGTTAGAACGATGCCACCAGCAGATTTAGATTCAACTTCTTGGCGCTCAACGATAACTCGGTCGTGTAGAGGACGGATATTCATCGGTCGTATCTCCTGATAATTTCCATTTAATTTGATAGTTGCCACGATTGGCATGGGGTTAAAGAGTATGTTGGGGCGATGTAGAAGAACCCAAGGGGGGAAAGAGACTTTTTGTGAGGAAACTCAAACAACAATAAATGAGAAAGAAAAATGGCTAGTGAAAAACACTAGCCATTTAAAATTTAATCTTCTTTTCTAAACGCAAAGCGTATTAGAACAATTGCAACGCCAAGCATACCGCCTAACAATGTTCCAAGAACAACTATCAAAGCACGTTTAGGTTTATCTCGAGTGGTTGGTTGTTCAACATTGCTTAGATAGCGAAATGCTTGAAAATCAACAGTTCGATCGATTTGAATACCGTCAAGCATGGCTAGCTGAGCTGTTATTTGTTGGAGGCGAGGCTCTAAAACCGTTAGATTTTTTACAGACTCCAAAATTTTTATTTTTTCTTGCAAAGCTTTTGAGCCAAGTTCAATTGCATAAAAATCTCTTGCGTTACCACTTAAAAGAGGGGTATCTACACCGGCTGCTTTGGCAATTTTCAAGGCAGACTGCGCGCGCTCGATTTCAGCGAGCAACTTATTTTTAGCCTTGCTTTCAAGAACTGTTTTTTGTTGTAGTAGCTCGTTACGCTCACCAAAAACGAGAGCTTCAAGGTGATCAAATACATCTTCACGAACTTGAAGCTCAGTGAAAACAATATAAGAGCTTAATAAATCAAAGCTGCTTTCTTTTGTTATGGATTGAAAACTCAGAACATATGGCGCATCTTCGTCCTTCTTATCAGCTAATGACGCAGAGATCCTTTCTAACCACTCTATATAAAACTTACGTTCAGCACCTTCAGTTATTTCAGAATCATTCGCAAAGTGATTATCTTTAATATCTTGAAACTCAGGGCTTTCATTTAAGAAAGCTTGCTTATTATTACTTGAATTAAATAAATCGACAAACCGTTGATATATAACTTGAGAATCAACTAAAGAATCGAGTTCTTCACCACCTCTAGCTGAGCCATTTGATTGATAAATAAAGAAAATAGGTTGAAATTGTTTCACTTGCTGCTGATACATCATTCTATCTTGAAGTTCAGCTTTTGTAATCTCGGCTTCAGAAGACCACCATTCTTGAGCCAGTAAAGCAAAACCAATAGCACTAGACGTAAATAAAGCGGTAACCAAAATAATTAAGAGCTTACCATCCCACAAAGCTTTAAAAAGCTGTCTAAGGTCGATCTCATCATTTGGAATGTACATCGGCGGATTTTGTTGGGTATACGACTGTGGTTGTGTGTGCTGCTTCACTGTAAATCTCTCAAAATATCGAAATTGATAACGGCAGAATCCTATCACACCGTATACCGTTAGTAATGTGTGAATTGTAAACTTTATGAAAGCGATCTTCAGACTATTCACAATTCACTGTACTCTACTCATATTCTAGTTCAATCGGCGTTTTACATGCAAGATAAGCACGGGCTATTAACCGCCCCTATTGAGAGTACATTGCGTACCATGACCATACCGACCATATTCGGTATGGTGGCGATCTTAATGTTTAACCTCGTCGATACTTTCTTTATCTCGTTGCTTGGTACTCAAGCCTTAGCAGCGGTGAGCTTTACCTTTCCAGTCACCTTTGCCATCAACTGCATTACTATGGGTATAGGCATTGGCTTATCGACGTGTATTGGGCGGTTACTTGGCCAAGGTTGCGCGAAAAATGCGGCAAGGTTTACCTGTCACTGCTTATTGCTTGCGGTGCTGCTTGTTGGTTTTGCATCAACACTGGGCCTAGTAACGATAGAACCTATGTTTACTCTGTTAGGTGCTGAACCTGAGTTACTGCCACTAATATCCGAATACATGTCAGTCTGGTTTTTAGCGATACCGCTGCTTGTTATTCCTATGGCAGGGAACAGTGCGATACGAGCGAGTGGTGATACCAAAACACCCGCCAAGATCATGATGCTGGCCGGCTTGATTAACGGCATTCTCGATCCTCTATTAATCTTTGGTTACGGCCCTTTCCCTGAATTAGGGATTCAAGGCGCAGCCATTGCTAGCGGATTCAGTTGGTTTGGTGCGTTGTGTGGCTCACTGTATGTATTAACCATGCGAGAAAAACTGCTTGCTCCGCCCAAAGTGAAAAACCTCATCGATGACTGGCGACAGATCTTAAAAATAGGCACCCCAGCGGCTCTATCTAACGCTCTGAACCCACTTGCTGGCGCTATTATCATGATGATGTTAGCCAAACAAGGAACCGAAGCTGTAGCTGCTTATGGTGCAGCCCAACGCATTGAATCGATTCTTATCATTGTGTTGATGTCTCTGACCTCTGCCCTCACGCCTTTTATGGCGCAAAACTTTGGCGCTGATAATCCACAACGTAGTTTCAAAGCTCTGTTTTTAAGCATGCGATTTGCCATAATGTTCCAAGGGCTAATTTTCTTAATGATGGTGCCATTGAGCATCCCTTTAGCTGCCCTATTTTCTCAAGAAGAATCCGTACGAGGCATCTTGTGGCATTACCTGTTAGTCGTTCCCTTTAGCTATGGGTTCCAAGGTATTGTGATGATGCTGATCAGTGGCATGAATGCCATGCATCAACCACTCAAAGCCTTTCAATGGAGCTTCATGCGTTTGTTTGTCTTTACCTTGCCCTTCGCGTGGATAGGCAGCCAAATTGATGGTGTCGAAGGACTGTTTATTGGTTTAGCCTTGGGGAACATTGTCGGCGGAGTTTCAGGGTATTGTTTCGCGCTTCGTGTGAAGACTCAAACTAGCAAATAACTCTCTGTCATTCCCTACAGAGAGGGACGAGCGTGATAGAGAATCTCTCTTTGTGTTGAACACCGAATATGAATACATGGCATGAGATTCCAGATATTTCGTTCCTCAATTCTGGAATGACGAAATCATTAAGGCCTTTGTCTAATCTATTTTTAAGCTCTAAAAGATCTTCGTATCCCTATTACCAGCATCCACATCTCGCATCTATTCTCCAGACTACAGATACAAAAAACGGCCACACTTACATGCAGCCGTTCTAGTATTCGATGAAAGTTAAACTATTTATCTAAAACAGTCATTACTTAACTACTTACTACTTAACGATCACGTCACCTGACATTTCAGCTGGGATATTAATACCAGACAGAGAAAGCATCGTTGGTGCAAGGTCAGACAGTTTACCGCCTTCTTTGAACTCAACGTCTTTGCTACCTACATAAATAAGTGGAACTGGTAGGTTAGTGTGCGCCGTGTGGATACCGCCCGTTTCTGGGTTTACCATCATTTCCGCGTTACCGTGGTCTGCAGTGATAAGCAGTTGGCCATCCGCTTCTTTGATTGCTTCAACCACTTTGCCAAGACATTCGTCTAGCGACTCTACCGCTTTAACCGCTGCATCGTAAACGCCAGTGTGGCCAACCATGTCACAGTTAGGGAAGTTACACACGATAGCGTCGTATTTGCCGCCTTTGATTGCTGCAACTAGCTTTTCAGTAAGTTCTGGTGCGCTCATTTCTGGCTGTAGATCGTAAGTCGCGACTTTTGGAGAAGCAACAAGTTGACGCTCTTCGCCTTCAAACTCGTCTTCTTTACCGCCGTTGAAGAAGAACGTCACGTGCGCGTATTTCTCTGTTTCAGAGATACGTAGCTGCGTTTTGCCTTCTTTCGATAGCCATTCACCGTAGGTGTTCTCTAGAGAAGCCGGTGGGAATGCACATAGAAGTGGGATGTCTGCTGCGTATTGAGTCAGCATCACGAAATCGATCGCTGGGAATACGTTACGAGCAAAACCATCGAAATCAGGAACGAATGCACGTGTGATTTCACGAGCACGGTCAGCACGGTAGTTCATGAAGATAACTGCATCGCCATCAACGATAGCTGCAGACTCTTCGCCTTCCGCTTTAATTTCAGTCGCTTTAACGAACTCATCGTTTTCGTCACGAGCGTAAGCCGCTTCTAGGCCAGCAACCGCAGTGTCGAATGTGAACTCTGCTTTTGCTTGAGTCAGCAGGTCGTAAGATTCTTGAACGCGATCCCAGTTGTTATCACGGTCCATTGCGTAGTAACGACCAATAAGCGAAGCAACACGGCCTTTACCCAATTTGGCGAATAGCTCTTGGAAACGTGCCAGTGTGTTTTCTGCACTACGTGGCGGCGTATCACGACCGTCTAGAAAAGCGTGTAGGTAGATTTTTTCTGCGCCACGCTCTGCAGCCATTTCAACGGTTGCATAAATGTGGTCTTCATGAGAGTGAACACCACCAGGAGACATAAGTCCCATGATGTGTACTGCTTTCTCGGCTTTCACTGCTTTATCGATAGCATTGACTAACACTTCAGTTTGAGCGAACTCACCATCTGAAATTGACTTAGTGATACGAGTAAGATCTTGGTATACCACACGACCTGCACCGATGTTGGTGTGACCCACTTCAGAGTTACCCATTTGGCCATCAGGTAGGCCTACATCTAAGCCAGAAGCCGAGATTAGCGTGTTAGGTTGGTTAGCAATAAGACCGTCTAATACAGGTGTATTAGCGTTCGCGATAGCGTTATCTTGGTTGTCTTCACGGTAACCGTAACCGTCAAGGATCACTAGAGCCATTGGCTTCTTAGCTGACATAGGATTGACCTCGTTCAATTCAAAATAAATCGGTATAAAAACAAATTAGCGTAATTTTACTACAGTTTACAGTCAAAACTGTAGTAGAAGATCAAGAAAGGGCGCAGGTAGGATGATCAAATATGAAAAAAAATGTCATTTCATCTTGTATTAATACATAAACAGTAGTCGTAATAACCGAACAAAAAAAGAGGTCAATAATATAATTACTGACCTCTTAGATTAATTGTTTTCTTCTACTGATTTGGACATCTGCGCAGCATTCCAAACCAAATCACCAATACCATCAGTTGGTTTAAACCCAGTAGGAGCATCCAGTAGAAGCTTGCGAATCGATTCATGATCTAGGTTGTGACAAGCAAAATCTAAAGATTCGAGTAGCTTGTCATACACATCAACTGGTAAGAACAATTCTTGCGCCGTCATGATCCGCTCATGGGCAGTACGTGAGACGTTATCGCCAATCAATAACTCTTCATAGAGCTTTTCTCCCGGGCGTAAACCTGAGAATTTTATTTCGATATCGCCATGCTGGTTATCTTCGTTCTTAACTGACAGCCCAGACAACTTGATCAAATTTTCAGCAAGGTCGGTGATTTTCACTGACTCGCCCATATCCAGAACGAACACATCTCCACCTTTCCCCATAGCACCGGCTTGAATAACCAATTGTGCAGCCTCAGGGATAGTCATAAAGAAACGTGTGATGTCAGGATGAGTAACAGTAAGAGGTCCCCCAGCTTTAATCTGCTTTTTAAACAGCGGAATCACTGAACCTGAAGAACCAAGCACATTACCAAAACGCACCATACAAAAACGTGTACCATTTTCTTTTAGGTTCTCTTGCTCGGCTAAAGCCTGCAAACCTAGCTCTGCCATACGCTTGGTTGTACCCATCACATTCGTTGGCCGTACCGCTTTATCTGTTGAGATCAGTACGAAAGATTCAACACCCGCTTCAATCGCCGCTTTAGCTGTATAGTAAGTGCCATATACATTATTACGCACACCCTCTACTACATTGTATTCAACAAGGGGCACGTGCTTGTACGCTGCTGCATGATAAACCGTTTCAACTCCAAAGGATTGCATTGAGGTTAACAAGCGATGTGAACGCTGAACGGAACCTAGTAGCGGGACAATTTCTACATCGTAGCCTTTGCTTTCTTTTAATAGAGACAGTTCTCGTTCAATTTGATATAATCCAAATTCAGAAAGCTCAAACAAAACTAGCGTTTTTGGCTGTTGATTTATAATTTGACGGCTAAGCTCTGAACCAATAGAACCACCCGCACCAGTCACCATTACAACTTTGCCTTTGATGTTCGCTTCCATTAAAACTTGCTGGGGCGTAACGGCATCACGTCCTAATAGGTCTTCAATTGGTACATCTGTTAACTCATCAATTTTAGCCTTACCAGAAACAATATCGGCCATATCTGGCACAGTTTGAATTTCAACTGGCAAGGGGGCTAATAAGTCCAATACTTGCTTACGACGCGCACGAGAGGCACTAGGGATAGCAAGTAATATCTTTGAAGTAGCATACTTATTGATTAAAGCCTCGGATTTATCTAATTCAATCACGGGCAAGCCCAAAATCATAGTATTAATAAGCGTCTTATCCTCATCAATAAACGCGCGAATTCGATACTTTTCTGACGCTCGAAGCGCAACAGCCAATTGACGGCCACCAGAACCGGCTCCGTAAATCAAAACCTCTTCTCTAGGATCTTTTGATGTGGTTGCGACAAGGTTTCTAACAACTAGACGAGAGCCGCCGCTCAGTAGTACCAGATAAGCACCATAAATAATAGGTACGGTACGGGGAATTGGTTCTTGTAAATAGTAGGCAAAAAGAGCCAAAGCAACCGCCGATAAAATTGCGCCTACCGAAACAATGAATAATGCTTGAAACGTCAAATAACGAAGTATAGTACGATACAAGCCAATCTTCGTGAAAATGAGAACCGTGGAAAGGACCGTCAAAGCAATCAGTAATAGGTTATCACCATCGCTCAACAACTTTACATCACCAACCCTTGTCCAGACAGCAACATGTAGAGAAAAAAGGATAAAAAAAGTATCAATACTAACACTGATAACGCGCTTGTGTACGCGAGATAAGTGCCAGATAAAGTTTAAACGTTGCATAGAATTATTCTTATTTTGGATATTTAGGTAGCCGTGTGAAGAACATAAAGTCTAACATCAAAAATTCCATTTATGGTCAGAGTAAACCAAATATAGATTCCGCTCATTCAACTATAAGCAAAGTTTTACTGGAAAAAGGGATGTCATCGAACTCAACATCAAGATATGTTATTTAACCGCATCGCCACTTCCGCTACCTGCCGCTGTCATTATGATATACTTGAAATAATCTTTTAAGGTCAATGTATCTATCATTTTTTTATCCGTCAAAGCTAGCAATTCAGGTGTCGACATATCGATATTTTGGACTTGTGCAAGGCCAGTAATACCCGGAAGAACATCATAAACACCTTTCGCATCTCGCTCTTTAATTAACTCTTTCTGATTAAACAAGTTAGGGCGAGGGCCAACAAGACTCATCTCTCCTTTTAGCACATTAACTAGCTGAGGTAATTCATCGATCTTCGTTTTACGTAAAACCCCCCCTAGCTTGGTGATGGAACTATTGCTAGAAAGATGGCTAGCTACAGACTGAGTTTCGATAGACATTGTCCTAAACTTTATCAGCCTGAAAGGCCTTTTATTACGACCAACACGCTCTTGGACAAAAATTGGAGAGCCAGTGTCGAACAAACCAATAATGATCACAATTAGTAAAACAGGCCAAAGGAAAAGCAAGCCAAAAAAAGAGGCTAGAAAATCTAATAATCGAATCATTTAAATTACTTCTTACTGTTTATGAGTGCTTGAGCGGCTTCTCTAAAGCCATCTTCTAACGATTGAGGTGGTCTCCACTCGAGCGTTTCTTTAGTGTAGGTAATATCCACTTGAAGCGAACCGACCAATCTATCCACAACATCAGATTTACCTAACAACTTTCCAGCTAATTGGTAACACCAAACGGGGACAGGCAATTGCCGGGTTGTTTGTTCAAAGGAAATCGCCATTTGACGAGCCATTTGAGAAGTTGAAACGTCATTATCATCCGAAACTAAAAAAATTTCATTAGCAGCTTTAGGGTGTTTAATACAAGTCACAATAAGATCGACTAGGTTTTCAACAGAGACTAAGCTTCTTTGGTTTTGACTTATGCAACCAAAAGGAAGAGGAATACCTTTTTCTGCCAATCGCATAAGAGAAGCAAAGTTAGCTTTTACACCAGGTCCATAAACTAGTGGAGGGCGAATAACCACAATTTCCATTCCGGTTTGCTTTCCAATTTGAAATAATTTATTCTCAGCCTCTGCCTTAGATAAACCATATTCATCTTCTGGTTCCTGAAGATCACTAGCACTAAAGGGGGCTCCAGCTCTAGTGCTTTCTCCATTTACCTTAACACTGCTAATAAAAATGAATCGTTTAACTCCTGACTTTGCTGCTTGTCGAGCCAAATTTTCCGTACCATGAGTATTCACCTCACGATATAAATCTAACGAGTCATCTCCCGTATAACCCATAGTATGAACTCGAGCAGCCAAGTGAATTACTACCTCAACACCCTCTAATACATCCAGATAATTTGAGCTACTATTTATATCGACCTTGAAAAACTGTCCATCTGACATTCTCTTAGGCTGAGTCCGTCCCAATAACAATAGATTTTCATTAGCAAGTCTAGTTGCCAACATATTACCTACTAATCCTGTACTTCCGGTTACTGCCAATTTCATCGCTGTTTCATCACTTTATTGTATGTATCTAAGTGTTTAGAGAATACAGTCTCATTAGAAAATAACCTCTCCATCAATTTCCGACCATTCCGACCTAAATTAGCTAATAACTCCCTATCATTATTCAGTCTAATTATTTCGTGCTTTAAATCTTCTACGTTACCGGGCCTAACAATAAAGCCGGTATCTCCATGAATACAAATATCAGAACAGCCACCCAAGTCAGTAGTTATCATAGGTCTACCTATAGCTGCGCTTTCGATAAGAATTCGAGGTACTCCTTCGCCGTAACGCGTCGGCAATATGACAGCATGACAACCTTCAATCAATTTACAAATATCATTACGCTCGCCAAGCCACTCTATATCATCATCATGCTTATACTCCTCAATCTTATCATAAGGAATAGCTAACGGAGAAGCATCGTCAATGATACCGGCAACTTTTAACTCCATATTCATTCCTGCAGATTTTAACTCTTTAACAGCAGAAACTAGAGTATCAAGACCTTTATCCTTTAACAAACGGCTTGCGAAGAAAATGGAAAATTTAGGGTTATGAAGTGAGTCATAATCCTGTGGAATAAATTTAAACTTATCGATATCTATCCCAGCGCCAAACACCCTACTTGAATTTTCCATTGAATAAGTTTTATTCTTGATAAGAAAGTTTCGATCTACGTCATTTTCAAAAAGAGCATGATTTTTATGAGTTGTTGTGGAATGTTTTATCACTGAAAATATTAAAAGTCTTAATATTTTATAGTGTAGTCTATCAGAAGTACTAAGAGTACCTAAACCTGCATAAGTAGACACCAATGGAATTGATAACTTTTTACATATAACTGCTGAATATAAATTAGGCTTTATAGTAACCGAATGAACGATCGAAGGCATAATTTTATTAATTATTTTGAAGAGACTTAATAGTGCAAAAATCTCTTTAATTGGGTTTAATTTACTCCTATTCATTGAAAATAGGTGTATCGTAAATTTCAAACTTTCAAACTTTCTAATAAGGTGAGAACGACACTCCGGTAGAGCAACATGGACTTCGTAACCTTCAGCTTTTAAGTAATTGGCTCGATCTAACCAATGCAAATCAAAATACCAATCAGCATTCAAAACAAACAATATAACTTTATTCAAACTAACTCCACCTTTTAAAATAAGATAAGAATATCAAAGGTTGTATCAACTGACGAGTAAACAAACAGACAACAATCAATAAAATAGATTCAAAATCAAATAAAAAACCCAACATAGCAAAAGTAATAATAACAGAAACAAATGAATATAGTAAAAGCGCTCGATTATAACCTAAATAATAAGTTTTATGCACAAAATAAAACTCTACCCCACCGCTAATTATAAAAAAACATGCACATAATACATCAAAGAAACTATAGGTGTAAAAATCACCAAAAAAAAGTGGATAAACAAAAAACAAAAAACATGCCAATAAAAACAATGAAGAAAAACAAAAAAACACAATAGCTATCACTTTAGATTTAGCTATTTGTTTTGGTGAAGACATAATTCTTCTATAAAAAATAGGAATTAAAGAGTCAACTAATTTTGCAAGCTCAAGGGGAACCATAACCAATATTGAATAATAAGCTAACTTCTCGGATCCTAAATTATTTTTAATCAAAATCTTATCTAGGGAAAAGGCTAACGTCCCAAGCCCAGAGGCAAAAGTGGTTACTATTGCTGATTTTAAGTAAATACTATTCGTATTGATTGATGATTTCGTTGATAAATTATGACAAAAGCTGGACCAAGATATTAAATTCGGGACAATCAAACTCAAAATATAGAATGGAAATATCCATAAAAAGTTGACTTCTAATAACATCAACGACCAATATGCTATCATCAAGAAAAATATAGACAAGATCTTATTAATCGTTAATAACTTAACAGCCTGAGACTTTAACCTCAATCCAATCAAATAATTTCTAAATCCCGTTGTTGTTTCAAAAAAAGGCAATAATAAAACTAGGCAAGACATAAGAAATATAAGTTCAGGGCTTAAATCATTGTTTGCACATAAATATACAACAAGAACTATTGATCCTAGAATACCACCAAGCACCCGAGCAATAGTTACATTAAATAACGACAATCGTATTTTTTTTACAATACTTCTTAAAATCACGCCATCATATGAAGGAAGTGAGAATAGCATTAGAATTGGCAATATAGACATAATATAACGTACATCACCAAACTCTGATGGAGACAATGAATTAGTAGCTAAATAAGTAAATAACAACGCATGAAATGCACCTAGAATTTGAGACAAACCTGAAGCAAACACTAATTTCATTCTATTTAACATCAAAATATTCTTCTAATCTTAAACATACAATTAGTTAACCTTTCAGACCAACCTTCAATGTAAGAAAATACAACTATCCAATGCCTCATTCCAACATTGGTTCGACCGATGAGTAAAGGAAATTGCCCTGATGATAAGAAATTAGAGTCCGATGTAAGTGCATATTTAAAACCAAGTTCACCAACTAAAGTTACACTCAAGTCTGAATAACACCCATAGGGATAAGTAAAACCAGAAACATCAACATTAATTTTTTCTATAATTTTCACCTTATCCTTTAAAATAGCATCTCTTTTAAAAGACAATTCAATATTAGGATCTTTCATATCAGTATGATAGTGTGAATGACTGAAAATTGTAGATCCATGTTTTTTTAATTCAATCAGCTGCTCCCAACTTAATGATTTTTCTCCCCAAGTATTGATATGATTTTGACAATAATGAAATGACTCCCCCTCATCCAAACCAATAAAATCCGAATTAATGGATAAAATGGGTTTAACATTATACTTGATAAAAACAGGTAAACCGTGAGTAAACCAAGACTCATAACCATCATCAAGAGAAATAATCACATTAACTCTTGATTTTGACAAATTCCCGTTCAAATAGTCATCCCAAGATATTAAATTATACCTACTAGAGATTTTTTCTAGAGCTTTATCAAATCGTTTTGGATGATCAATATGATGAAATACTAGAATTCTTGTTTTCCCTTTGTTTTTATTATGTTTTCCTTTGAACAGGACTTCAGAAATACAGTACAAAAAACCGCAAATAAATCTTTTAATCTTGTTTTTCATTTTTACGCTCATGGATAATGGCAAGAAGGTCGTTCAGTGATTCGTCCAAAGATTCAGTATCGAATATTATATGGTTCTCATTTTTAATAATATCTTTAATCGAGCTCTGAATTTTTCCTATTTCTTCAATTGATAACTCTTGTTTACGCGCATAGACAACATCAGGCCTCGCAACTAAACAAACAAACAAATCGGGTTTAGGTGTAAACTTAAAAATCAGATCATTTATTCTAGAAAGCATTCCCTTTAACATAGATGCTCTATTTGTTCCGGGGAAGCGATCAATTAAAACAGTATATCCTACGGTCTTCAGAAAATAAACTTTAAAACTTCTTAAAATATTTTCAAAATAATATAAAGCATAAATAAACCTGTTAAATGGTGATGGAATCTTTAAAATAATGCAGTATATTTTTTGCAAAAAGAAGAACCAATCCCCCATGTACTGCTTTTTACATACTGTTGTTTGACTAATAAGATCTATAATAAATGTTTTACCTGAACCATCAGGGCCCAGAAATGAAATCGACTTACCCGTGTTAAATAATTCAAGATATTTTGAAATTCTAAATTTTGATTTTTTAACAAAATAGCCTTTCATTATTTTATTTCTAATAACATTGAGATTACTCCCCTTAATCTCAGATGCTTTATAAAAACAATAATCATTAACAAAACTTAGTAGCTGTTCTGGTGAATTTAACCCCCTTTCAGGTTTAAACACAAAGCTTTTCAAATCTCTCGCTAGTTTAGGATCGTTTGCAAGTATATGCTCCCCAGTATCACTAATAGAAAACTGAGGTAATAAAGTATAAAACATAGAAAAACTTGAAAAAACATCAAACATAAATAGCTTATGATTTTCAAACTTAACAAAAACTAATTGTTCTTTTGAATCTCGAATAAATACAAACCCAAATTCTGAACCAATCCTTTTAGCTTCATTGATGTGTTCATTGGGAACATAGATATCGATATCCTTAGGGTATTCAGAAAGAGGAGAGTGCGGGACAGCTCCACTTAAAGAACACAGTTTTTCAAAACATTTGGTGACAGACATAATTAACCCAAGATAAAAATCATTACAATTAGAAGATGAACAATGGATTTAAGAGTACCATGGCCAGCTTTGACCCTAAAAGACAACATATTTCTAGCAACTCTAAAAACATACCAATAAGACATATTAATATTACTGATTGAATTATAACCAGCAATAAAATCCCGTTGACAACTCTTAATAAACTTCATATCAAAAATTGATTTTTTCACTCCAAAACAACTCGGAAGAGACATCAAAAAAAAGAAGTAATCCAACTCTGCATTGCCGTACATTAACGACATATGACTACCAAGAATTTCAGGAGGATTAGAATCAATAACCGAAAGATTGCCTTCCGAGAAAAATAAGTTATGCGGGGCAAAATCAGAATGCAGCAATTTAGAACTACCCGAAGTATGCAGTTTTGCCAAAACCCTTCCGGCCTGATATAGTGCAGAGGATAAGCTTTCATTTTTATTCAAAATTAACTCCTCTACACTAGAAGGCAACTCTAAATACTCAAAGCAAATAGATTCTTTCGTATACGAAATCGGCTTTGGTATTAAACAGGAACCCTTAAGAACACCCCATACTGCTACAGAATGAACATATAGAGCTTCTACATCATTAACCTCTATATATTTTATTTTTTTTGTAAATGTTTTATTTGACATAATTTTTAGCATGCTTAAACATATGGCCAGTATCCCAAACTGTAATATTCTCGTCTAAAAAATCAAAGGCTAAAATACCAGCAGCAGGTCCAAGTGAAGCCAAAACTATAACATTAGACACATCTAAATTATTAGACAATATTACATTTCTAATGTCGTTTTTTATCGTATCTAGCCTCTCAAATGCATCAACTTTACCACACTCGACAAAAAAATTCGTTTGTCCTAGAGTTATGTTAGACAATTTGTTAGCATCACCTGTCGCTACGATTACCGTTTTGCCTCTGAGATGACCTGTTAACTTTTTCCAATCGAAATTAGGTGAACAAAAGGGAACAAACAACCTACAGTCGCCATACCTTTTACTTTTATTTAAAAATTTATATAAAAATGTTTTAGTATAAACCCACATATTATAATCGAACGGTTCATCTAGTTTTGAGTTCTTATCTGATAAAAAATAATGAGGAGGATTAATGGCTATAAGTAATCTAGGGTCTTCAGTCGTCAAAACTGACGTCATAGCCTTGATAAGTTTTGATGAATTTTTCTGTGACCAATCTGAATCGGGTGGATAAATACCAAACCCAGCCAATTGGTCAAATTCTCCATCGTTAAATCTAGCTAATGACATCCCACTATCTATTAATTCTGCTAGAGTTTCATTATAATCCAAATAGTGAAATTCAGCATACTTCTCAGAATAATCTATCTTACTATGTTTATAATATATATTTTTAAGCACCCAGCTTATAAAACATTTGGGGTTATCTAAAATCTGAAAAATCCTAACAAATGGATATCTCCCCTTGATGCTAATCCTTCTTAAAAATATACTCATTAATTTTCCTCATTGAGATATCATTATTAAGACGTACGAGTGAATACATCTTAAAATATTCAGTAAAACAGACTTTATAACTATAATTCCTTAGATCTAAAATATAGTTGGCTAGCATACCTAAAATATAACTGGTCAAACTCTTTTTCCCTGAAAGTCTAGACCATAAGTAATATCTATATAAAACCCTCATCCTCATAACACTTATTGATGCAGAACCATGACTGCCAAAATCGTTATGAATAACTTTTAACCCTGGTAGTATTACAAGAGATGCTCCATACTTCTTAGTTATTTCATTCCCAATAAATAAATCCTCCAAAAAAGACCAAGTCATCATTTCATTTGGAAAATTTATGTTACTTAGAACATCCTTGCGATAGACCATATTACAACCAAACAACCACTCTGATTTTCTTTCAAAACAGGTGTTATGACCTCTAATATTATCTCCCCAACCAGATTTTAATATCCTATTACTTTCTCCATTTGAGTAAATATTAAGACCTCTACCTATCAAGGTAAATAGCTTATTTTTTTCAACTCTTGGATTATTCTCATAAATACCACCTACACCATTACAATCGGGGTTATTTTCCAAATAGCCAAGTGCAGTTTCTATATATTCTTTCGGTGGGGATATATCATCATCCCAATATATTAATACCTCTTTATTTGAATTCAACATACCCAAATACCTAGCATTGGCTAGTGACTTTATATTCGTATTGATAAATACCACCGTATCTCTAATTAACTTAGGGACGATGTCATCGTCTATAAACTCGTCTCCTTGATTAACTATAATAATTTCACTGGGCAACTGAGTTTGACATGAAGCATCTATCAGTAATTTCCTCAATGAATCACTTCGATTCAATGTTGGAATAATTAGAGAGCAATCCATTTTGTTGTCCTTTTATTACGTTCGTTTTTGATAAGGAAAATATATATGCAAGATAGAAGTCAAAGAATATAAACGATGTTAAAACTTCATCTTTAAAAGAATGAATTAACATCAATAATGTAACAACCCCCAAGGAAGCACTAGTTTTAACTTCTAGAAAAAAAAGAATTATTATCGCGAATAAAATCAGAATCAAACTAGGAAAACCTGATTGTAAATACCATCGAGTATAAAAAACATCATTCCCACCCAATGCATGAAACCTATTATGTCCATTCCCAAACACTAATTCTTTGACGTCTAAAGGAAAACGATAGAACTTCATGGTTTCTGAAGATGAATAATTACTTCCAGCATCCATCTTCATTACAACATCAATTGCTTCTAACATCCGATTTAAATGTACAATTGCAATATCATATTGGTTTAAATAGAAAGATAGTAATAGTAAGAAAATTAAAAAAATCAAGGTTCTACTTAAAAATACCTTAACATCCCCTTTAAACAGACTTACAACTGTCACGAACACGAGATACATTACATATAATAGAGAAAAAATCATCACCAACCTTGGGCCGAAAACAATCCCAGACACTACTAAAGGTAGGAGTTTATAATGTGATTTAAATCTTATAATCAAAATTAAAGAAAACAACGACAACAACGAGCTTACTTGAGAACTTCGAATTAGCCCCCCTTTGCGAAATGGCTCATAGTCTACGGAAGAGTCATAACCCCAGAGCCCCCCATATTTCATATATACCGGCAATGAATACAGATTCGTTGTTTGCTCTAAAACCTGAATTAAAATAAAAAAACCATTAAGGGCAGCTAAATATATAATAATCTTACATAAAACATTTCGATTTATTTTCAAGCGAAAGTAATAAATGAAACAACTTGAAATCAACAACCTTACAGCGCTAAATACACCTTGAGTACTCTCTTTGTTCACAAAATAAGATATAGAGCACCATACTAACAAGCAAAAGAAAATAAAAAGAGAAAACTGCTTTAATTCTTTCTCTAAGACTGGTTCTTGATTCATTATAGTTAACTTTTGTATATTGATATCCATTTACGAGCAATGCTATCTAAATCAAATTTAGTCATCACAACCTCGCGACACTTATCATAGCTAACTTTATCATTTGATGAAAAAACAGCCATGACCTCTCTAGCCAATGCATAATGGTCAGAGACAGGTACGACACCGTTTCCAACAATCTCTTTCATCCCACCGCAATCGGTAGCAACGACTGGACACCCGCAACCAAATGCTTCAACGGCCACTAAGCCAAAACCCTCCCAACGCGAAGCAATAACTAAGCAATCTGCAGCTGACATGAATCGCTCTACATCATGTCGACTTCCCACTAGCATAACATTTTCTTCTAGGTCCAAATCTAGTATGGATTGGTAAATATTCCCCTTCAATTCGCCATCACCCACTATGATTAACTTAACACTATCATCATCATCCAATATTAGGGACATTGCACGCAGCAGGTTGGGATAATCTTTAGCTTCTGTCAGACGACCAACAGCAAGAAGAAGCTTTGTGCTTTCACCAATACCAAATTCTTTTCTAATAAAACCTCTATCTACAGAGCTAAATGAAAACCGTTTAAAATCAACACCATTATATACACATTTCATTTCATCTTTCTTTACAATCCCCTGCTCTATAAAGCTATCAATAGCAGTGTGACTTACATTTGTAAAAACATCAGACAAAAAATTGGTATATCGATATATTTTATTTATAACCCCTGCACCTTCAAAGTTACTATGCGCAGTACAAACAAGCTTTTTAATAGGGCAAAAAATACGTACGAGCCTAGTCAATATATTAGCATGAATCATATGACTATGAACAACATCGGGTTGTTTATTAATGATAATACGTCTAATATCAACAATTGCCTTCATCAAGGATAATGGTCTTTTATTCAGCCCTAGACTAATTATTTCAACATTTGACTTCGGCGATATGCATACAGTTCCTGTAAGACTAATCAATGTTACAGTATGTCCCATAGCAAACATTTTATCTATTATACTTGACACTTGAGTCTCAGCGCCTCCTATTTTTAGGCCCGTAATAACATAGATAATATTCATTAAAATTCACTCAACTAGCTATATAAAAAACACAATGAACACTATTCGTTCAACAATTAGAAAATGTGAGCATGTATACTTAACTACTTTTCTCACATTTACCTTTGGCGCCCCCTATCACCCCGCCCCACTCCCAAAAAGCAACTTACTTTTGCAGCCCTCGAAAAACCCCTTTAAGCCCAACACAAATACTCTTTCGGAGCTCTGTATTTAACGTACAGTTCAATTGGCGGTTCATTTAACCTCTACAAGCTTAATAAATTCATGTACGTTTGACGAATTCGTCACAGCTTTTCAGATACGTACTTGTACGTGATTCGACTGTCATTTTCACTCATTACAACACCAACCACTTGTGCATGCTTTCAGCAACCCAGTAACCTCGATATAATTCATCAAACATCTCGGTAGATGGAATGACGATATAACTTCTTAGCACTTTGCGACCACGCCGTGGACATCTTCCTCTTCGAGAAGCACACTCAGAATAATAGCTAAATTGCCCCAATAAAAACCACCTGTAAAGGCTTTTGAAGACTGGGGAGATTGTTTCACAAATATTGAACAATCTCCTTTTTGCCGACTACCAGTTATGCAATTGAGCACATGCACCAAATAGCATAAACACTAATAACTCGACCTTTAACTTGAGAAACTCATAGATGGTCGTTATTTCGAGCTCATTTTTAGTTGCTCTAAAATTAGCATCAACAGAATAAGAATTGACCATATGCGTTATGACATTTTTCTTGCCTTGAACATACATGCATTCTCCCACCAATGGCTATATTTTTTCATATTGAACATCGTTGAACCTTGACTTGGAATACCTGACAAGTAATGATTGAGCTTTCTAAGGCCATTCTATGCCCTCTCTCCAAAGCCCCCCCCAGGCTTTCAGTCCATATAGCAAGGCAGTCATCATTTAAAACATAACTTCAAAGAAATCATAAGTGATTTATCGGGCCTTACGGCTATCAGCCAATAGAGTAAAGTGGTCTAAATTCGTCGCAATTCACCTTTTTAATCTCATCCTGTTATCTAAACATTATATCTAACTGATTTTTTTTTAAATTTCATCCCTAAACGTTGAGACACACAACGTAACTAACATAAAAAACCAAGAAAGCTACCGCCCTTAGGTTTGGCTCCTATAAGCAAGGTTCATCATCAGTGTGTGATTTTTAACATTTGCGGGGGCTGATTCAACTAATGCGATAATAACAACTCAGGTATAAATTGTCGAATTGATATCCCCTACCCTTTAAAAGTCAGATTTAAATGTCAAGTTACTGGGATACGTACCAACTTTTCGCTTTTGGTAACTCGTAACTGGCTATTCGACTATTCGCATCTCACTACTGATCTTCAGCGTCCGCTTTAATTACTTTTTATCGCTAGAATATGCGTAGTTATAATAACCATAGCCATACGAGCTTGATGCTTTCTTTTCCATAGCGTTAAAGATAACGCCTTTAACTTCAATGCCCGACTGTTCGAAGCGGTTACGAGCAACATCGATCTCTTTGATGGTGTTTTGGCCGTAACGCGCAACCATTAATGTGGTGCCAGCGAAAGCGCCAACAATGCTTGGATCGGTTACTGCTAGTACAGGTGGGGTATCGACAATCACCAAGTCATACTCTTTTGAAGCCCATTCCATTAGTTCTGCAAAACGTGAATGCATCAACAATTCAGATGGATTGGGTGGCACTTGGCCTCGAGTAATTATATCTAGATTAGCTACTGGTGCTGTCTTAATGAATTGAGTAAAGTCTTGCTTACCACTTAACAAGTCAGAAAGGCCGTTGTCCCACTTAAAACCAAAACTTTGTTGTAAGTACCCTTTACGCATATCTGCGTCAATCAGCAGCACTTTTTGACCTGTTTTTGCTGCTACCGCTGCGAAGTTGGTTGAGATAAATGACTTACCGATACCCGGCGCAGGGCCTGATATCATCAGAATGTTATTCTTTGCTTCTAACATCGCAAAGTGCAAACTGGTACGAAGGCCACGTAGTGCCTCGATGGACAAATCGGCAGGGTTAGATTCGGCAAGCAGTGCCTGAGTTCCCTTAGTTTTCTGTTTCTTCAATTTAAAGCGATTGGTTAGCTCTACTTGTAAATCTGATTTAGGTACAGCTGCATATACGGGAAGGCCAATTTGCTCTATTTGGTCTGGGCTTTCAATACCGCGGTGAAATGCCGCTTTCAAGAACACTAATGAAACACTTAGCATCCCACCCAGTAGCGTTGCTAATAAAACAATCAGCGGTTTCTTAGGTTTTACAGCGTGTGTATACGCTTGAGCGTCATCTAAGATACGAACGTTACCTACCGTACCTGCTTTAATGATGCTTAGCTCTTGAACCTTGTTTAAAAGCTGGATGTAAATTTGTTGGTTTACTTCAACATCACGTGTCATACGCAGTACTTCACGTTGTGTTTTGGGTAGTTTTTGCACTTGCTTGTTTAGACGATCTTTCTCGCTAAACAACGTCTTACGCTTATCAAGTAGGGCTTTGTATGCTGGATGATCCTTGGTAAAGCGCTGACTTATTTCACTCTCTTTAAACGTAAGTTCATTCAACTGTGCTTCAAGCTCAACCATTACCTTCAAGGTTGATTGTGCCTCTAACCCCAAATCAATTGATTCGTTTTCTTGACGGTAATTGTTTAGAACGTCTTCATAGCCGGTTAACTCAGACTTAATGCCTGGCAGATGACTTTCTAAGAACGATAAGCTCTTCTCTGCTTCCGCTGAATTACGTTTCACGTTTTGTAAAAAGTAAATCTGGCTAATATGATTAAGGATTTCAGAAATCTGCTGTTTGTTTTCGCCTTCAAAGCTTAGCTTCAAAATACCAGTTTGCTTGCCTTGCTCAGACAGAGCCAAAGAAGATTTCAACCATCCGATCGCTTCTAATCGGCTACGCTTGCCAATTGAGAACTCAAAATCATTATGTGACTCGAAACCTGACACAAACAAGCTATAGTCATCAGCGGTTTCCAACTCACCTACTCTACCTTGTAAAATAATGCGCTCATCGTCACGTACCAATTGGTAAGTTCCTTGCTCGGCATCGAGAATTTTAATCGTGTGCGCGTAACTGCTTGCATAGTTCGGCAAAATAAAGTGGCTAACAACAATATGGTTGATGTCACCGGTTAGGCGAGCAAAGCCCTTACCGACGATTGGCGCATAGTTAGGTGAAATTGCTGTAGTGAGGTTAAATTTATCGACCGTTTTACCCAAAATCATACGAGATTTGATGATCTCAACTTCTGCAGTTGCAGAAGATTCTTGAGAGAACAGTTCTCCCATATCACCAACCATCGACGAAATGCCGCCAGAGCTCTTCTCTTCAATTTGAATCAGGGCATCCGCTTTATATATCGGCGTTGAAAGCATGGCAAACGCAATACCAAACACAGCAAAAGCGAATGTGGTCAGCATAATTAGCCATTTAGCGTCCAGTAAAGTGCCAAGCAGTTTCCCTAAGTCTATCTCATCAGAGTTATCTGTTGGTGATTGCTGAGATGGTTGTGTTGTCATCAGATTACTACTTCCTAAGTTATTGCTATTTAAGAGACGTAAAATACGCTACGCGTACTTCTCTCTTATATGATCTGTTGGGGCTTGGTTACGTTTAGAACACGACATTTAAACACGGTAAAATATACCTACAGTTTTTTTGCCCAAGCTTGTGCAGCTTCGTTAATCAGCTGATACGCATGTTCAAACGCTTCACGGCTTTGGCGATAAGGGTCAGGAATATCCTGTCGACCAATCCACTGGCCAAACAACATGGTCTTACCTCGTGCCTCTGGTGAGATTTGAGTGAGCGCTTCTAAGTGCCCCTTCTCCATCACCAATATTAAATCATATTGGGCACAAAGCTGTGCCGTAACTTGTTGAGACTGATGGTTTTCAACATCTACCTCATTTTCTGCGGCAATTGCAATCGCAATCTCGTCAGCTGGTTTACCAATTAAACGACTTTTTTCAGCAGCAATGCCGGCAGAAGCAACTTCTTTATTAGGCAACAACTTTTGAAGAACGCGCTCTCCAGTCGGAGAACGACAAATATTACCCACGCAGACCACTAAAATTTTATTAAACATAACTGATTTCTAACTGTAATGAGCTTAATAAGCTACGCATACTTATAAACTGAACGAGCTTCTTAACATAAAAATCAGGCCACATATGAAATGTGACCTGATCACTACTCTATCTCAACCTAAGGCCAATTACGGATACGTAATGCACCTTCAGTCAAATTATTAATTCCGTTAATGGTTGGTACTAACTGTCCGACAACACGGTTCCAACGGCTGATTGGTGCTGCCGTTACATAAACAATATCGTAAGGTTTTAAATCAAACTCGGTGCCAATCACCAGTGCTGAGGCATCTTCTATATTGAGTTGGTAAATATCGGCCATGCGTTGTGATTTATCATCAGAAGTTCGAATAACAAACACGCCCGTTGCATCAGCTGTAAGTTCATTTATGCCACCAACATGACTGAGAGCTTCAGTCAAGCTCATACCCTCTCTATCAATTTTTAATAGTTTCGGCTCGTTAACCTCCCCCATAACGAAGACTTTCTGCTTGTCATTACGAGGCACGTGAACAATATCACCGGCTTGCAGTAAACGGTTTTGTGTGAGGTCACCACGTTGCATCAAGCCGTACAAAGACAGGCTTTCTTCAACGCCGTTACGCGTCAATGATACATTGCGCCAATCAGCATTTTCGGATAAACCACCAGAACGGTTCACGGCATCCAATAACGTCAATGGGATATTGGTGATCGGCTGCTGACCTGGTTTGGACACTTCGCCAGTAATGTAGGTTTTCTTAGAACGGAAGGCTGCCACGTTAACATCAACCTGAGGGCTTTCAATATATTTCGCCAAACGGACTGCTATGTCAGAACGAATTTCGCGAACGGTTTTTCCTGCAACCTCAACTGTACCAATGTACGGATAGAAAATTGTGCCGTCAGCATGAACCCAGTTACCTGCTTCGGTACTGCTACGGTAAGAACCCGCAGGAATAGTCAGTTCAGGATGGTCCCAAATGGTAATGTTCAAAATGTCACCGACACCCACTTGGTATTCATATTTTGCGATATCAATATCAAGCTTAGGGTTGGCTTGTGAAACCGACAGAGTATCTGTTTGGTAACTCGATACAGATTGAGCCGTCAGTGGGTAAAGGTTAACCACATCAGAAATATCAGACTTATGCTGTTGCTCTGAAGGCTGAATCACATTCTTGTTGCCTGTCGAAAGGTGAGAGCCAGGAGTTGCACACCCTGCTAATAATGCAGGAAGGAGCCCTACTAGGAGTCGATTTTTATTAATCTTCATGTTGACCAATTCATAGAAACGAAATGTGGGCGATATCCCAAAAGATACCCGATAAAAAGAGAATTTAGCTATTGTAGCTCTCACACCATGTTATAAGCATTAAAGTAAAAGGGTTAATACCTGATTGACTCACCGCACTTGTACGCAGGCTCAGGTACGCTACCGCCCCTTGATATTCCGCGAAATCACACTGCGTGAGTTAATTTTCCCCTAACAAATAAAATAAAATAAAATAAAATAAAATAAAAATTAGAACAGGGGTTTTGTAAAGCTTTCCGCAAAAGCACTAACTTTCATATACTTACCTTACTGCTCGTGCATTATCCATTATTCGTAATTATTATCAACCTCATTAACTGGGTTTAAAGTAAAACTATAGAGCCGAGATCACATAAGATTAAGTATCAAACAAACACCTAACTCCTCGAATATCGAGGGTTAAGGTGTATGCAGTCTCGTCACCCTATAATTCCCCTGTCACTCTATTTATTTCACACTACTTGGCCTTTGGAACCAAGGAGAGCGAGCATCGGTTTGATCGAACAAGTTATACTGCTTGTTCAATACTTGCCCGCCATCACGAGTGATAGGTAACCAGGTAAAGCCTGCGCGACTTGAACTTGGCTTCACAGTGACTAAATCAAACGGAATCGACACATAAAAGCCTTTGGTATAGCTGCCTTCACCGTATTCTTCGGTAGTCATGTCTGTTAGGCTGACAAACGCGCCGGCAATCACACCGCTCTTGAACTGCTTAGAGAAGTCGACCCGAGTGCCAATATCACCGGCAAGAAATTTACCGACGCCAACTTTAAGTAAAGTATCGTTCAAGAAATCCCATTGTGGGGTGTAGTAACCGGTGATAAAGCCAGTCGTGCCCTTATCAATCACTTTGTACGTTCGGCTGCTGTCATCTGGGTTGACTTGGATCTCTTGTTCAAACGTGCCGAACCAGCTTTCAGGATCTCGCTGACTTATCGCGGTCATGTCTGCACCAATGGCCCAATTTTGGTTGAATGGACGATACAGGATTTCGCCACCCACACCCGCGAACATGCTCTCTAGGTAACCACCGTAAGCTTGGGTGTAGACACCGCTGCCGTAATCTTCAAACCAAGTCAGTTGTAAACGGTCTAAGCGAACCGGGTCATCAACATAAGAGCGGAACAAGGTTCTTACTCTTGGCGTTTGGTCGGTGCCGTCTGATGGGACTTCGTAATTAAACTTGTCGTAGTTATCAATTAAGTTGACGTAAAGCGATCCCGACAGTTCGACATTGTTTAACGCCCAGAACGAAGCGTTGGTGTATAAGCCCAAACTGTACAAGTAGAAGTTTTCAGCCGAACCAAACGATTGAGCGAGGTTTGGTGAAATCGACACATCGAATCGTTCACGCCCATCATGATAGATAACGGATTTCTTGCGTTCTAATTCGTGAGTGTTTGTTGCGTCACTGGTTTGAGCGTTAAGGTAATGACTGTTCGCTGCCGCTTTGAATGCTTGCGCGTCTACCGTTGTCTCAGTGAGTTCCATCGATTTATCGTTTTCGATGATTTTATAGGTGTCGATGTAACTCGGTACCGCGTTGGCGATCACGGTCGCACCGCGCTCAAGGGCGATATCTCTGTCTCGGTATTTAACCTGAGTGCCCTTTACCACAATACTATTATCGTCGACCAAGATTTGCGCTTGTTCATAGCCAGCGACGGTTTCAAGCTCTTTAGCAAGGGCCGCCATATCAATATCGTCAACCGTCTCGACACCACTTGGGCGCAATACTGCTGTTTCGGTATCTCGCCACACCGAATACATTTCATTGAAGTTGGTAGAGAGGTCGAAACCAAGGGTTAAAGTATCACCTCGCTCGTAGCTCACTTTCGCTGAGCCCCAATCAGTGAAACGGTACACAGCACCGACGTTCCATGGCGTGTGTTGTGTCATGTCGACACCACCGCGCACAACCGGGAAGTCTTGAGAGTAATCATTGCCATCGTATTCAAGTTTCAAGGTTAGCGGCTTATATGGGGTTTGGTATTCAAAGCCACCATAAATTGCTGCATCGCCTTTGAACCAACGTTCAAAATCGACACTGCCCCCATTGCCTTTAAAATCAGACGGGCGAGCACAATACTTATCACTGGCTTTACACAGTGGGTTGGTAAAGTTACCACTAGTACCCATGTAGCCCCAAGCCATGCCAACAGTAAAATCAATCGGACCCAAACGTTTGGTTGCCGCGAAAAATTCGCCATCAAATAAGCCAGTACCACCAAAGTCACGAACACCCACCGACACTTCCGGTAAGTAGTACCCTTCTTCGATTAGACGCAGCTTAAAGTCGATGCCTTTATCGGTGTATTTAGTACAGCCACTGAATGAGTTTTGAGAGCAATCTTGATCCGCGCCTCCGCTATAAAGCAGATCCTGTACTTGTGTATAACGAATGGTGGTTTCTAGCCAAGGCATCACCTGCAGACTCACGTTATAAAAATGGTATTCATTATTAAACGAAGCACTAAAGTTGAACTCACCTTCTGGTGCCATTCGGCCTGTTGGCATTTGCATTAAGCCAACACCACCAAAGTTCATTTGCGACGTTCTATATTCGGTATCGTCGAATGATGATTTATCAGCTCGAATCGAAGACGAATCAATGGCAGTCTCTGCGTTAACCGACACACTACCAGTCATTAATAAAGCGCAGGTAACCGATGT
This sequence comes from Vibrio sp. FF145, assembly GCF_041439075.1. NCBI lineage: Bacteria > Pseudomonadati > Pseudomonadota > Gammaproteobacteria > Vibrionales > Vibrionaceae > Vibrio > Vibrio sp. FF145. Next base: position 15,539 of record NZ_JBGONH010000033.1, on the reverse strand, counting down.
GCACACTGCTGATAGAGGGAATGATTTCTGTTTCAGCATTACAGGCCAACCTTATGACGTAGCAAATCGACAATATCTTGGTTCAACGTTGAGTATTCCGATGGCAAAGAGTAAAACGCCATAAATACGATAGCACCTGGCGCTAAATAAACCGGCTGTTCGTTCCAGTACGCATATTGAATGGTTTGCACCATGCCATCTGACTGAATAACATACGCCACGCTTTTGTCTGCTGACTCACCAATAAAATCACTCGGTAATGCATAGAGATAATCGTTCAGCGTTCCATGTTCAATCAAATTCAATCTTACAGAATCTTTCATTACACCCATCACCTGAATGGACGTTGATCGTTGCGGTAAGTACAGCGAAAATACTTGAGTTTGACTGTTCGGCGCTTTTGTTATGGCAGCAGATGACTTGTTAGTATTAGAACTTGAAACAAGCAACGGGTTCTTATCTGGTTGAGATATAACGGCATTGAGATCTAACTCAATAAAAACTCGATTGAGATATTGGAAAGAAGCTAATTGTTGCTTTACCAGTTTTGCTTCTGGCTCTTCTACTGCCAAAGCTTCAAGCTGGTTAAATACATTGCGCTTTTGGGCTTCGATAGCTTCAGTATTGGCTTTATCAAACAGTTGAGCCGAAAGGGGAAAGTAACCAATACTGCCGTTAGCATTCGTGCTAGCGTCGTCTAATACCTGAAGCAATCGAACGTCAACTTTATACTCAAGCGTTACACCTTGAAGGGGAAGTTCAACCGCTGTCTTAATCGAAGAAGCGTAGCTAACATTGCACAAAGAGAACAACGCACTCAACACCAACAGAGCTCCCACCACTGGCAACCGACATCCCGTCATTTTTGATACATGACTCATATAGTTCATCATTTTCGTTCATTACCCTGTTCGTTAATTACTTTGATAATGCTTAAGGACGGTTAACTCAAGCCTTGTCATATCAGGGCCTAAATACTGTATGGTTTTGACCACTTTGCCTTTACTATCGACCCAATATTCGTTGGTCATCTCTTGTTCTAACATTGGGAAATTGATTTTTTCTTGAAACTTCTTGGTATCGATTGACACTATCGGCGTTTCGACCGTTTCATTTCCCGCATACGTTCGGATAATATTTGCTTTATAGCCGAATCGATAATTGGGTTGCCAGTCGTAAACCGCTTGCCATTTTTGAGCTCCGGGGTTGGTAGACACATCAAACGCAGAAGAAGAGTCTGCTGACGAACTGTTTGCAGACGAAAACGAATTTAACGATTGGAATGCCAAACCTGAAAGGTTTTCGTAGGGAAGTAATAGCGTTTGTACGATACGTCCATTTTCAGTGACGATCATAGCTTTATCAGAAGACATCCATTTTAACTGCTCTGCGCCCGTTTGAGGGTTTTCACCGACATACGCTAAGACCATGAAAATTTTACCTTGGTCATTCACTTCCGCATAAATACTGGAATAAGGTAAGGTTTGAATGTATTCCTTTGATAACTCAACATCGGCTCTGCCAAAAAAAGCTTCATCAAAAGTGGAGTTAACGTCTTGAAACTGCTGAGAACAACCCGCAAGAAAAAGACCAAGAGATATGATTAGAAGTTTAAGCATGACGAGTTCTGCTTCCTAGCAATCTGGTTGCTGATATCCAATATGAAAATCTGATATAAAAAAACCACTTTATGCTTTCACACAAAATGGTTTTAGACACCAACTCAAAAATTATCGAGTTGTTGTTGTAGTCGTTGCACCGCTTTCGTTAGAAGCAACGGCTACTGCTGCTGCCGCTGCTACTGCTGCTGTCGTTACTGCAACTGTTGTAGCTGTACCTGCTGCAACTGCAGATGCGCCTGCACCGGCTGCCGCACCACTAGTACCAGCACCAGCACCCGCTGCTGCAGTTTCTGTTGCTGCAAAAGCACCACCTGAGAAGCTAACTGCTAATGCAGCTGCTAGAGCCATCTTTTTCATAATGATTTCCAATAATATAAACGTTTATAATAGAGACTAATTACATAGACCCTATCAGCTACTCAGCTTAAGTAACTGTTTGTACATCATAATTAATAACTTCAATCAAGTAAATGGATAAATCATAAGCAATTAGTATGTATCCCCATTAATACATCAACTCACATACAACAATGTGCTTCCTCTGTATTCTCCCCCCCTTTATAGCTATACTCCTACCCTATAATTTTTCGCCCAATAACGAATAAGAGTTCAAAATATGCAAGAGTTAGTTCCATTTGTTCAAGAAAATATGATTTTAGCCATCGTATGGATCGGCTTGGTTGTTGCCATCATTGCGAACGTTATCAAGACATCAAACGCAGCTTACAAAGAGATCACGGCAGCGCAAACCACACACATGATTAATCGTGAAAACGGTGTTGTGGTTGATATTCGTACAAAGGATGAGTTCAAAAAGGGCCATATTACTGACGCAGTTCACATTTTGCCGTCAGACATCAAAGCAAATAGCTTGGGTAGCCTTGAAAGCCACAAAGCCGACCCAATCATCGTAGTATGTAAGACAGGTCAAACAGCTCAAGAAAGCGCCAACCTACTGGTTAAAGCTGGTTTCGAAAACGTAAGCGTGCTGAAAAGCGGCTTAGTGGCTTGGAGCGAAGCTAACCTACCTTTGGTGAAAGGTAAAAAGTAGTTAAAGGTAAGCTGACCTAACTAAACGAATATGACTTTAAGGTTTTGTTCAACAGAAATGGCGAACGAAACCTAATTATAAATTTTTAAGGACAAGAAAATGGCTGAAGCAGCACAACAAGACGCACAACAGAACTTCGCAATCCAACGTATCTTCCTAAAAGACGTCTCTTTCGAAGCGCCAAACTCTCCAGACATGTTTCAAAAAGAGTGGAACCCAGATGTAAAACTGGACCTAGACACTCAAAGTCGTGAACTTGGCGAAGGCGTGTACGAAGTAATCCTACGTCTAACGGTTACGGTTAAAAACGCAGAAGACACTGCATTCCTTTGTGAAGTTCAACAAGGCGGCATCTTCTCTGCAAGCGAAATGGAAGCTGGCCAACTCGCTCATTGCCTAGGTGCATTCTGCCCGAACATCCTGTTCCCATACGCTCGTGAAACAATTTCTAGCCTAGTGGTTAAAGGTACGTTCCCACAACTGAACCTAGCGCCAGTTAACTTTGATGCTTTGTTCATGAACTACCTACAAAACCAAGCTCAACAAGCTGAAGGCGAACAAGCTTAAGTCTCAAAGTAGAGCTTAACTCTAACGATTCAAGCGCTAGTTAGCTTTTAAGTGCACATCGCAACTTCTGCGATGTGCATTTTTTCTTTACACTGTACTAAAATTGAAAGCTCCTCTGATTTTAGTGGATAGCTTTTCCAAGACTCTTCGATTTCCCTCATTATTTTTAGGTGGAAGCATGACAGAAACAACTCACCCGACAATCTCGACAAACGCTTACGGCAAAGAGATCGCCATGGCAGTAATTGGCGCAGGTTCTTACGGAACATCTCTAGCTATCTCTCTAGCGCGTAACGGTGCAAACGTTGTTCTGTGGGGGCATGATCCTGTTCACATGGCTCGTCTCGAATCTGAGCGCGCAAATAATGAATTTCTACCAAATATCGACTTCCCAGAAAGTCTGATCATCGAGTCAGACCTTGAGAAGGCAGTAACAGCAAGTCGTGATCTTCTTGTTGTCGTCCCTAGCCACGTATTTGGTATCGTTTTAGATAGCCTTAAGCCTCACTTAACAGATTGTTCTCGTATCTGCTGGGCTACTAAAGGTTTAGAGCCGGAAACTGGTCGCCTGCTAAAAGATGTCGCTCATGATGTGCTTGGTGATGGGTACTCGTTAGCAGTTCTATCAGGACCTACCTTCGCCAAAGAGCTAGCGATGGGTATGCCAACGGCAATCTCTGTGGCTTCCCCTGATGCAGAATTCCTTGAGCAACTTCAAGAAAAAATTCACTGTGGCAAAACGTTCCGTGTGTACGCAAATTCAGATTTTATTGGCATGCAGCTTGGTGGTGCAGTGAAAAATGTCATCGCCATTGGTGCTGGCATGTCGGATGGTATTGGTTTTGGTGCCAATGCACGTACTGCACTTATCACTCGCGGTCTAGCTGAGATGAGTCGACTAGGCGCAGCTCTTGGTGCGCAACCAGAAACCTTCATGGGCATGGCTGGATTGGGTGACCTAGTGCTAACCTGTACTGATAACCAATCACGTAACCGTCGCTTTGGTTTGGCACTTGGCGCAGGTAAAGATGTAGATACAGCACAAGAAGAAATTGGCCAAGTAGTGGAAGGTTATCGCAACACCAAAGAAGTTTGGTTACTATCAGAGCGTATGGGCGTTGAAATGCCCATTGTTGAACAGATTTATCAAGTGTTGTATCAAGGGAAAGATGCACACCTAGCAGCACAAGATCTGCTTGCTAGAGACAAAAAGTCAGAAAGATAGTAAGAGCAGATACGAAATTAGAGTAAGCGAGATACGAAGAGAGTTAAAGGTACGGGTAATCAAGATGGAATAGCATAAAGTAAATGACCCGAACAAAGTTCTCCAACTCGCTCGTTCCTCACTCTTGAAGATGACGTTAATATAATGTTCGTCATTCCAGAATTGAGGAACGAAGTATCTGGAATCTCATTTACGCTAATTGGCTTTTCTAAGCTCTTCGTATCTCTCATCTCGCTACGCGTATCTGGTTTAAAGGAATGGATGGAAAATGAAACACTGTGAACAACAAAAAGTTTGGCAATGCATTGTGAAGGAAGCTCGACAGCAGTCGGAGCAAGAACCTATGCTTGCGAGTTTTTATCATGCCACGATTATCAACCATGAAAGTTTAGGTGCAGCCCTTAGCTACATCCTAGCAAACAAATTAAAGACAGCTTCAATGCCAGCAATGGCAGTCCGTGAAGTAGTTGAGCAAGCATTTAAGCAGGATCAATCGATTATAGATGCGGCAGCTTGTGATATTTGCGCAACGGTAAATCGAGATCCTGCGGTCGAGATGTACTCGATGCCTCTGCTGTACCTTAAAGGCTACCATGCACTTCAAGGTTATCGAGTAGCGAATTGGCTATGGAAACAAGGTCGTATTGCGCTTGCCACTTACCTACAAAACCAAATTTCAGTCGCTTGCCAAGTTGATATTCACCCTGCCGCGCGTATCGGTAAAGCTATCATGCTCGACCACGCCACTGGTATCGTGATTGGTGAAACTGCTGTCGTCGAAAATGATGTATCGATCCTTCAAGACGTTACCCTTGGTGGTACTGGTAAAGAAGGCGGCGACCGTCACCCCAAAATCCGCGAAGGCGTAATGATTGGGGCCGGTGCTAAAATACTCGGCAACATTGAAGTAGGTGAAGGCGCGAAGATTGGGTCTTGCTCTGTTGTACTACAACCCGTACCACCTCATACAACAGTCGCAGGCGTTCCTGCAAAAATTGTCGGAAAACCGAAAACAGATAAACCATCTTTAGATATGGACCAAGGCTTCAATGGTCGCTCGCAAAATTTCATTCATGGTGATGGAATATAAGAGCTGATTCTAGGTTCGATGAGCCGAGATAAGAAAGACTTAAGAGCAGATGCTGAAAACTAATAAGAGCAACATGACGATAATGATGAAACCAGTCCAAGTAATTAGCACTGTTCTTTTGATATCAGCCAGCCTTTGCGCTGTTCTCTTCTCAACATCGCCACTTGCCGCATCGAAAGGGGAGCTGAAAGGTGTGTCGAGTGAGATATCTCGTCAACAAAAAACACTATCCTCACAACAGAAGAAGCTCGACAATTTACAAGCAAACCTCAAGCAACAAGAGCTCTCTATCTCCTTGCTTGAAAAAGCCATTAAAACAAGTAAAAAACAACTCAATACCACCAATGCTAATGTTGCTAGCTTAGATAATAAGATTAAAGCGCTTACAGTACAGAAAAAAGCCCATACCGATAAGTTAGAGCAGCTGATTCAGACTTACTACATGACCAGCAGAGCCAAAGCCTCTTCTCACATCTTAAATACTGGCGTTGAAGAAGACCGCATTAGTCACTATTACCAACACCTAGCCAAAGCGCGATCTGCAACAATCAAAACGATCGAACAAACTCAACTTGAATTAGAAGAAAGCCATAAGCAACGCCAACTTGAGCAAGAACAAATAGCGACCCTGTTAAGACAACAAACCACCAAACGCGATACGTTAGCCAAAACTCAAACACAGCGTAAGAAAACCGTCGGCAGTATTAAGAAAAATATCTCTGGCGACAAAAATTACTTAGCCGAACTTCAACGTAATGAAACTCGCCTAAAAGCCGAAATAGCGAAAGCAGAAAAAGCCGCTAGAGAGAGACGCAATGCTATTCCTATGGATGGTTTGGCCAAACGTAAAGGTAAACTGCCTTGGCCAATCAAAGATAAAGTTCTGCATAACTACGGCTCACGCCAAACTGGCCAAGTAAATTGGAAAGGCATGGTGATCAAAGCGAAATACGGTCAGCAGGTTAAATCCGTTTATTCCGGAACTGTGGTATTCGCCGAGTATTTGCGTGGTTATGGTTTAGTGGTACTGTTGGACCACGGTAAAGGTGACATGACGCTCTATGGCTTTAACCAAGCGCTTTTAAAGAAAGAAGGTGACAAGGTTAAAGCTGGGGAGGCTATTGCGCTTGCAGGAGACACTGGTGGTCAAACCCGCCCATCGCTGTATTTTGAAATTCGCAGAAACAGCCAAGCTCAAAACCCGAAAAGATGGTTGGTTAGATAAGAACAGATACGGGATTCGAGTAATCGAGATGCTAAGAGCTTAAAGCAGATTCGGGTGCGAATGTTCCTGATACAGAAGGGTTAAAGTAGATATGAGGAAAAGGTACTAATTAATCTTGAGCAACCCAAAAGAGTTAAGATGCCTTGAACTAGTCACTTACAAACCGTCGTCATTCCAGAATTGAGGAACGAAATATCTGGAATCTCAGTATCATATATGATTTATCATGCTTGATTCACCACAACACAAAGATTCCCTATCACGCTCGTACCTCGCTATAGGGAATGACGCCGCTATTTACAATACGTGATGAAGAAATCGATACGAATAACATGTTAACCAAAAGCTTTGAAAAGCGAGAGCAGTAATCATATTAATGAGTAACCATCGCTCTTCGAATCCCGCATCCCGCATCTCGCTTACTCGTCTCTTTCTACTTAGAGTTCAACGCTCTCACACCATCTTCTAACAATGTCAGCTGCTCAAAACCTTGAGTAGTCGCAATCGGTTTAACGGTTGCGATCATCTGCAACATTCCTTGATGCACAACTTGCTCAGTAATTTGAGCTTTTGGAGACATCGCCGACTGATACGCTAACCAACCCGATGCGATCAAGTGAAGAGATGTCACCATCGACTTCATTTCTGTATCTGTTGCTTTTAGTAAGTTCAACTCAACAAAGGCTCTCATAATATCCACAAGATTCGTTTGCAGCTTTTCTTGAACGGCCATGTAATCAAGGTGCAGTTTTTCATCACGTGACAATATTTCAGGCAAATTCGCATAGAAGAATCGATACTTCCACATCAGCGTGAAGATAGAATCTAAATAGCTCTTTAGTAGCGTCAGGCTTTCTTGCTGCCCTTGAATTGGAGTAAACCTTTCAAGCAACTCTGTCGAGTAGAGAGTAAATATATCACGTACGATTTCTTGTTTGTTGCGGAAGTGGTAGTAGAGGTTTCCAGGGCTGATTTCGATGTGCTCAGCAATATGATTGGTCGTAATACTACGCTCGCCGTGCTCATTAAAAAGCTCTAGAGCAGCGTAAACAATCTTGTCACGTGTTTTCATTAGCAATTAGATCCCTATCCGTTTAGTGGTTCAGTATATCGCCACTAAACAGATAGATCGACCGGTTAACATCTGGTCGAATTAGCTATAGCTACATGGCAGACAGTTTATTTACTGTATTTTTTTACCATATTTACTACATTTACAACATCATGCCTTGTTATGCCCATATGCATTGGTAATGAAATGATTTCATTACTTGCTATCAAAGCTTTTGGGCAACGACCAGATTTTTCATACATTTTGTACTCTGAATTATCTGTATAATGCACACCTGGATAGATATCATTTTCATTTAGCTTGATTAGTAACTCATCTCGATTAGAAACTCGTATTTGAAGTAAATGTGTCGATGATTCACACCCTTGAGCAATCGGAACTATTTTTACATTATCACATTCAGATAACTCTTCACGATACCACTTAGCTAACTGTCGGCGATAAGAATTATCATTATCTAAGTATTTAAGTGCAACTAAAGCCATACCGGCCATAATTGAGTTGCCATGATATTTAAAGCCTAAATCTTCAACATCATATTTCCACTTATAAGCACCTTGTGCTGCTGTACGCGCGTAAGTATCTTTATTAATACCCAACCAAGTTAGTTTACGTGCTAACGCATCATATTCTGGATTCTGGAAACAAATCATTCCAGAGTCAGCTGTAGGCATATTTTTTACAGCTTGATAACTAAACACGGTGACATCAGCATTATAACCTACGTGCTTTCCATCAAACCTTGAGCCAGCCATATGCGCCGCATCTAAGACTAGAGCCAACCCACGCTCTTTACACAGCTTTGCCACCGCTTCAAGTTGACCAGTATTTCCACCAAGCCCCACAAAAACAACAGCTTTAGTCTTATCAGTTATCTTTTCTTCAATACTCTGAGGGTCCAAGCATAAGTACTCATCAACATCAGCAAAAATAGGCTCTAGACCAGCGTACTTAATAGCGTGGTTAGTAGAGACAAATGTTAAAGATGCAGATATAACTTCATCGCCATCACTCCAATTATGCGCACGCTTTAAGACTTCAAATGCGAGGTGAAGGCCCGCTGTAGCTGAACTCAAAAAGTGAGCATGAGGTAGGCTAGTATACTTTTTCCATTCATCCTCAATTTCGACAGTTTTAAAGCCCATTCCTGTCCAGCCTTTTTCTAGGCACTCTCTTACATGCTCTAGACACTCATCAACACGAAACTTTGGAATAAATAATTGCGTTGTCATCTTATAAAACCTTATTTTTAGAAATGCTCTGCATCTTTAAGTAGCAGCCCATTCTTGTCTTTATCTGAAACGATCAAACTTTCTTCATCTAATTGCCAATCGATCTTTAATTCTGGGTCATTCCAGGCAATAGAGCGTTCACTTTGTGGGGAGTAATAATCGGTTGTTTTATACAAAAACTCGACTTCATCTGTCAACGTCAGAAAACCATGAGCGAAGCCCTCGGGGATCCATAATTGCTTCTTATTTTCCTGACTCAGCTCAAACGATTGCCATTGTTTATAGGTTGGAGAGTCAGCTCGTAGATCGACCACGACATCTAAAACTTTTCCACGGACAACTCGAACAAGTTTGCCTTGCGGGTGCTGTATTTGATAATGCAGACCTCGAAGCACAGCCCTGCCTGATTTAGAGTGGTTATCTTGAACAAATTGAACGCTTCGGCCAATTAATTTTTCAAAGTTTGAATGATTAAAGCTTTCCATAAAAAAGCCTCTCTCATCTTCAAAAACTTTAGGTTCAATTATCAAAATATCTTTTAATTTTGTCTTAGTTGCTTTCACTGCTTACTAGCCTCTCTAGGTACTGTCCATACTCATTTTTCATCATTGGTTTAGCAAGCATTAACATTTGCTCATCAGTTAACCAACCATTACGCCAAGCTATCTCTTCTAAACAAGCAACCTTTAGCCCTTGTACATTTTCAATAGTTTGAACAAAAGATGAAGCCTCATGAAGACTTTCATGTGTACCAGTGTCTAACCAGGCAAAACCACGGCCTAATAGTTCCACATTCAGAGAGCCATCATTTAGATACATTTCATTGAGAGTGGTAATTTCTAACTCACCTCGAAGAGACGGCTTCACTTGTTTTGCCATTTCTACAACTCGATTATCGTAGAAATACAAACCAGTTACCGCATAGTTAGATTTTGGTATTTCAGGCTTTTCTTCAATCGAAACGGCTTTCATTTTTTCGTCAAATTCAACGACGCCAAAACGCTCAGGGTCTTTGACTTGATAACCAAAAACAGTAGCACCAGACTCTTTTGAAGCGGCATTTTGTAGCGTTCTAGAAAAAGACTGACCATAAAAGATATTATCTCCCAACACCAAACAAACACTATCATCACCAATAAACTCTTCACCAATGATAAAAGCTTGCGCTAAACCATCCGGACTTGGTTGAATTGCATACTCAAGGTTGATGCCAAAATCTGAGCCATCACCAAGTAAGCGTTGAAAACCAGCATTATCTTCAGGTGTCGTGATAATCAAAATATCTTTGATACCAGCTAACATTAACGTCGATATTGGATAAAAAACCATCGGCTTATCGTAAATGGGCAAAAGCTGTTTTGATACGCCGCGAGTGAGTGGATATAAACGCGTGCCTGAGCCTCCAGCAAGAACAATCCCTTTCATTACTTATCAACCTTACCATTTACAACTAAATCTGAAGAAACACCTAAGCGTTCACCAGCGTAAGAGCCATCTAGTACGCGTGACCACCATTGTTCGTTATCTAAGTACCACTCGACCGTTTTTCGAATACCTGACTCGAAAGTTTCTTCTGGCTTCCAACCCAGTTCACGTTCAATCTTTGACGCATCGATTGCATAACGTACATCATGCCCAGGTCTATCAGTAACATAAGTAACTAAGTCAAGGTAGTTACCCACACCTTCTGGCTTATTTGGCACCAACTCTTCAAGTAATGAACAGATCGTTTTTACAACATCAATGTTTGCTTTTTCATTGTGACCACCAATGTTATAGGTTTCACCTACCTCACCTTCAGTGACCACCTTGTACAACGCTCGAGCGTGGTCTTCGACAAACAGCCAATCACGGATTTGCATACCGTTGCCATACACTGGCAGAGGTTTTCCATCGAGAGCATTCAAGATCATCAATGGGATTAATTTTTCAGGGAAGTGGCAAGGGCCGTAGTTATTTGAGCAATTAGTGACGACGGTTGGTAAACCATAAGTACGTAGCCAAGCTCGGACGAGATGATCAGAAGAAGCTTTCGAAGCGGAGTATGGGCTTGATGGCTCATACGGCGTCGTCTCGGTAAACAAGTCATCCGTACCTTCTAAATCGCCATAGACTTCGTCAGTAGAGATATGGTGGAAACGAAAAGCAGCTTTATCACTTTCAGAAAGCTCATTCCAATAGGCTCTAGTCGCTTCAAGTAATGTATATGTACCAACAATATTAGTTTCGATAAATGCAGCAGGGCCGTCAATCGAACGGTCAACATGAGATTCAGCAGCCAAGTGCATTACTGCATCAGGCTTATGCAGCTCAAAAATACGGTCTAGCTCAGTACGATTACAAATATCCACCGCTTCAAATGCATAGCGCTCGTGCTCTCCCACGTCAACAAGAGACTCTAAGTTACCCGCATAAGTCAACTTATCAACATTCACGACGCTGCTAGATGTATTATTTATAATGTGACGAATGACAGCTGAACCGATGAAGCCAGCGCCGCCTGTAACTAATATCTTCATAAGATTTCTAAAACCCTAAAATTCAAAGGAAAAGTTTTTCTAATTTTGTAAATCTATTTCTTACTATTCGAAGGATAGTTTCGATACGTAATACCAGCTCAAATGCTTAAGCAACTAAAATAGTTCAAAATCAATTGCGACCAAACAACTCTCATGTCGCGCGTAAGCCAGCCTACAAACAAAAGTCGAAGACGTAGAATCTTTCATACGAAGACCGATAAGATCGTGTTTTGAGTAGGTAATAATGACTAGATTAACACAATCATATCACACTAGAATTAAAGAATTATTCCGCTAGCTCGCTTCGTTTGTTCCTTGCTATACTCGTGTGAGTTTGTATTCAAAAAAGTAGGAAGAAATATGATTATCGTAACTGGTGGTGCAGGCATGATTGGCAGCAATATTGTTAAGGCGCTCAATGAAGCAGGCCACAACGATATTCTAGTTGTCGACAACTTAAAAGATGGCAAAAAATTTAAGAACCTGGTTGATCTAGATATCACCGATTACATGGATCGTGATGACTTTCTAACTCAAGTTATGGCTGGTGATGATTTCGGTCATATTGAGGCTATTTTCCATGAAGGTGCATGTTCTGCGACCACAGAGTGGGATGGCAAATACATGATGCTAAACAACTACGAATACTCGAAAGAGTTACTGCATTACTGTATCGAGCGCGAGATCCCCTTCTTGTATGCTTCTTCTGCTGCCACTTATGGTGAAACCGATACCTTTATCGAAGAGCCGCAGTACGAAGGCGCGCTAAACGTATACGGCTATTCAAAACAGCAATTTGATAACTATGTGCGTCGCCTAACTGCAGATGCAGCCGCGCACAACGAAACGCTTTCTCAAATCACTGGTTTTCGATACTTCAATGTCTACGGTCCACGTGAACAGCACAAAGGCAGCATGGCCTCTGTCGCATTCCACCTAAACAATCAAATGAACGCAGGTGAAAACCCGAAATTATTCGCAGGAAGCGAAACCTTCAAGCGTGATTTTGTGTATGTTGGTGATGTTGCGGCCGTAAACCTGTGGTTCTTAAAAAATGGCGTATCAGGTATCTTCAACCTAGGTACAGGTAATGCCGAATCATTTGAAGAAGTCGCAAAAGCGGTGATTAAACATCACGGTAAGGGACAGATTGAAACCATCCCATTCCCTGAGCATTTGAAAGGCGCTTACCAAGAGTTTACTCAAGCTGATTTAACTAAGTTGCGTAATACTGGTTGCGATGTTCAATTTAAATCGGTTGCTGAAGGCGTCAGCGAGTACATGCAGTCAGTTAATCGCTAGATTACACTCTCCCGAAAACAAGCTAACTGTATACTGTTAGCTTGTTCAATCTATATCGCCAGTTAAAGGTTTACAGTGACAACTCAACGCGACGACTACGATCCTAAAGCATACAACCCTAAATTCATCAGTGCGTTTTTATCACCAAAACACTGGGGAACTTGGCTCGGGCTATGCCTATGCCTGCCCATTTCTTTGCTGCCAAACTCGATTCGAGTAGCCATCGCAAAATTCGTGGCGACAAAAATGGCGAAGAAGCAACGTGGCTCAGTACAAAAGGCACGTATAAACCTCGCGCTTTGTTTTCCAGAAAAGTCTGTTCAAGAGCGTGAAACTATTCTAACCAATTGCCTAACAACTGCTGGCGCCTTTTTACTTGGTTTTCCTGCTATATCATTACGCAGTAAACGTTGGCTTGAAAAACACTCAGAAATCATTGGATTAGAACACTTACAACAGCTACAAAAAGACAATCAAAGTGCTATTTTGCTAGTACCTCACTCTTGGTGCATCGACATTCCGGCGATCCTTTTAGCTTCAAGAGGCTTACCCGTTTCTGCGATGGCCAATAGCCAGAAAAATCCTCTGACCGACTGGTTAATGCACAAGCAAAGAGTTCAGTATGGCGGACGAGTTTATGATCGCAGTGGCGGCATTAAGCCTTTTATCAAATCAGTCAAAGATGGCTACTTAGGATATTACTTGCCAGATCAAGACCATGGCCCAGAACAAAGTGTATTCTCAGACTTCTTTGCGACTGAAAAAGCAACCTTGCCTGGACTTGGAAAACTAGCAAAAGTAAGCCGAGCGAAGATCGTTCCAACCTTTGCCAGCTATAATATTGAGACGGGTAAATACGAAATTGAAATCAAAGCACCCATTGAGTTATCCGGCGATGAACATCAAGACGCTAGGGCAATGAATGAAGTCGTTGAAGGTTTTGTTAATCCGAAACCGGAGCAGTACATGTGGATTTTAAAGTTATTAAAAACACGTAGAAACGGACAAGACCCATATGTGGGTTATTAACACACATATCTTCTAATTTATTAAAGATTATCCGCCTTCTTAGAAGGCGGATTTATTCGTCTCATTATTTTTGACTAAATAATAGGTTATGATAAAAACCATCAACTGTGTAATCTTCAAGCTTAATCAAAACTGATTCATCAAAGTCACCAGAGATAAATTCCTCAATATGATTTGCGAGTTCATTTAGAGAGTCAAATATAAGGAAATTATCTTTTGAGTATAAAGGGTGATTATAAAGTCTCGTATTATTCGTGATAACTTTCTTTCTGGCGTATAACGCTTCTTTAACCCTCATAGTATCAGACGTCTGTCCATCAAGAACAATTTCCAGTACACATTTGGTATTGAGCATCACGGTTAGGTATTCAACATAGGAATAAGAAGGTTTTTTGTCAAAAACAATAAAGTTGCACTTAAAATCACCCAATGCCTCTTCTATTTTTTGAACCTTTTCTTTCCTTCCTTTATCCACCCCCACAAAAGACACATCGTAATCAGAGGATTTTGCTATCTCATCAATAATTTTTAGTTGAGGCATCGGAGAATAAGCATGCTTAAAGTTGTATTTTTTTGCATCACCCTCATCAAACGTATATATTTCAAAATCATCTAAAAGATGGTTCAAGCTCCCATCTGTAATATTCCTAAAAAGAATAATCTTCCTCCCACTAACCTTTGATATTGACTTAATGTCTCTCAAAGAGTCGGTTGTGAATATGACATCAAAGCCATTTAGCGTCTTTATTTTTCGTCTTATGATCGCTCCATAAGCCTCATGATAGTGTTTTTTACTGTAGAAAAATAAAAAGGAAATTAATTTCACTAACCACTTGCTTAAGAAAATATGATGCTTTTCATAATCAGACGATAGCACATCAATTTCTAGTTTTTCATACTGTTGCTTGTAGCCTACAAAAACCAGTTTTGGCTTCAAATTATCGTTCATAAGGCAACCTTTTAAAAGACTCGACAATACTTCCTAATGCACTATTGGCTTTACTACCTTCAACTACCTTCTCGTAATAACTAAAATACGCTGCAGCCATGACATTGGCATTGAATTGATCTCTCGCGTATTCATTACAACGAGCTGAATCATAGGTGTCAGAATTTAAGATCCCTTCTACGAGCTCTTGTTCACAGCTCGATAAAAGACCTACCTCACTAGAAACTAATTCCGGCAGTGAGCCATAGGGTGTACCAAACACTGGACAACCAAAATACAAACTCTCTGTAATCGCTAAGCCAAACGGTTCATGCCAAGTCACGGGGAATATCAGACCTTTTGACTGAGTCATGATCTGAGATTTCGTTGTATCGTCCACCATCCCTAAAAAACGAACATGACGATCTAACGTTAACCTGAAACCCATTTTTAGGTTCAATCGATGGCCGCCCAACACATCAAGCTGCTGGCCAGCTTTCTTGGTAATATCAATGGCACCTTGAACATTTTTAACTCGCCACGCAGCTTTCCCAAGAAAATGGAAACGTTCTCGTTTCAAGTTAAAGTTAGGCTTTTGGTAGTTGTCCCAATTCAAGCCATTGTAAACATAAGCTTGTGCACCATGATTTTTTGCATGCTGAGATGAAACAAAGACG
>NZ_JBGONH010000032.1:37180-61824 GCF_041439075.1 Vibrio sp. FF145 | reverse complement strand
TCTTCTTGAAGATAAAAGCGGCTTTCCCCGGAAAGCCGCGATGAACCTTTTTTTTTGTTCAAAATTTACAATTTGATTACACAAACAAAAAAATCCCGCCTATTCTTATACTTGTAACATTAGCACTGCTTAATACCGGACAGGAAAGTTCGTAGCAGTTCACTACTCAGTACTATTTTGGGGAGGAGCTCACGTAAAAATAGATATTTACTGAAGAAAGTGCTTAGAACAGCACAAATATCTAATTAACGTCAACTCTACTGCATATTACTCCATGCTTATCACAATAATTATCTCGGAGTTTTTCTATAATATGCAGGCTAGGTAAATATAAGGATAATTAAAAATGAGACTGTTTAAGCGCTATACACCGAGTATGATTGCTAAACATGTAAGTCGACTTTTCAAAGGACGAATCTACATTTACGGCGTAGGTAAATTTGAGTTTGATAACGGTAAACTCGTACTACCAGACCGAGCAGAGAAGCGTCACTTCCAAACCGTGAAAGAAATAAATAGTGAAATCATGAAACTGCGCTGCGCGTACGCATGATCTGATAGTCTAAAGAATTAAAAACAAAAAGGGTTGGCATTATGCCAACCCTTTTTTCGTGTTCTTGATGTCGTCAATTGCTATCAACTTTAGCTACTGACCATCAACAGCAATCCATCTCACGCGACTACCGGTGTGCTACGGGGCGCTTAGCTAAATCCGGAAGATTGCCCGACAACCCCAGCGCTCGCTTCATTATCTCATCTTTCGCACCCGGTAATTGACCAGCAAGCTTCATACCGATACCACGAATTAGCTTCTTAGCCGGATTATCGCCTTCAAACAGATCTTTAAAGCCCTGCATTGAAGCAATCATTTTCGCCGCCTCAGCTTTTCTCCAGCGCTCATAGCCACGAAGGTTGCGCTTGGTGCCAATATCCTCACCAGAAGCCCATAGCGTTAACAGCTCTTGCGCTAAGCTTGCTGCGTCTAATAGACCAAGGTTCACACCTTGCCCTGCTAATGGGTGAATAGTATGAGCAGCATCACCCACCAAAGCGACACGCTCTACAGCAAAGTCACGTGCATAACGCATGCGCAGTGGGAAGGCAAAACGGTCACCAACCACTTCGCATAATCCAAGCTTTGAGTCGAACTCTGCCGTTAGCTGCTTATTAAAATCAGCATCCGACATTGATACAAGCTTCTCGGCACGATTAGGCTCCGTAGACCAAACTATCGAGCTCATATTCGTTGGTTGAATTGGCAGGAACGCCAACGGCCCTTGCGGTGTAAATATTTGACGAGCAACGCTATGGTGCTGCTCTGAGGTTTTGATGTTCGCGACAATCGCACTGTGGCCGTAATCCCAATGAGTTAATGGGATATCTTGTTGCTTGCGAACCCAAGAGTTTGCACCGTCAGCTCCAACAACTAACTTTGCTGTCAGCGCTTGGCCGTTGTCTAACGTTAGCCATGCTTCGCTCTCACCAATCGCCATCGTTTTACACGTTGCAGGCATGTATAGGCTGACGTTATCTTGCTTCTTAACCTGATCAAGCAGCGCTAATTGGATTACGCGGTTTTCTACAATATGGCCTAGGTTAGGCTGTGCTAAGCGTGTTGAGTCAAACTCAATGCGAGCAAAGCTGTCTTGTTCCCACACTTCCATCGCTTGGTAGGGCGCAGCACGTCTTTGTTCGATACCTTGCCATGCGCCTAGATTGCGAAGAATCACTTCACTCGAGCGGCTCAATGCCGACACACGCACATCAGGCAATTCGCTAAGCCCTTCGTTAGGCGCTCTGCCTTCAATGACCGCAATTCTTAGATCGCTGTCTTTCAGTGCAGCCGCAAGCGCTAGGCCAACCATGCCACCGCCAACAATCGCGATATCAACACTTTGCATCATTATTTATTACCTTATCTTTCTACTAGGCCAAGCGTATGACGCAAAAGTGGACCTTTAAGTGGTGGGAGGTTATCAATTACGGCTAACCCAAGGTTTCGCCCAATACGAGCGGTCAAAAAATCGTTTGAGAACAGATGAACTAGGCTTGAAGTCAACGTAATCGTCATGTCTCTGTCTTGTTCTCTGCGCTTTCTAAAGTTAACAAGACCTGTGTAACGACCTACATCATCCAATTGAGTACATAATTCTTCCGCCAAGGAAGCCACATCACGAATGCCAAGATTAAAACCTTGCCCCGCAATAGGGTGAAGTGTTTGAGCAGCATTGCCAACAATGGCAAATCGATGAGAGATATTTTGCTGTCGGTGGCGAAGAATCAGTGGGTAGCTCGCACGCTTACCGACTTTCTCTAGTCGGCCAAGTCGCCAACCGAAGTCATTCTGTAACTGCTCAAGAAATTCGTTGTCGTTTAAGGCCACCACTTTTTGTGCTTGTTCCGGTGACAAACACCAAACTAGCGATAAACGGTTGTCGCTCATCGGTAACAGAGCAACTGGCCCATGATGAGTAAAACGCTCAAAGGCTCGACCTTGATGGGGCTCACTAGCAACAATATTGGCAATCACAGCGACTTGTTCAAAGTCATGTTCGCTCAATGGGATATTCAGTTGCTGACAACAGGTTGAGATAGCACCGTCAGCTGCAACCAATAACTTAGTGCTTACTGTCTGCCCACTTGTCAGCTCAATCGTCGTTAACGATTCATTACGTTCAACGGTTCTAACAGACTCAGGGCAAAGCATCGTAATTGCAGCTTCTGATTCAAGCTTCTGCTGATAGATTCGCCCCACATCCGCCAACTCCACCACATAGCCAAGCGCATCAACAGCAAGATCTTCACTGTAGATGTCTGTCATCCCAGCATGACCTCGATCTGATACATGAATATCTTTGATCGGGGTTGCTACGGGAGCGATAGATTGCCACAACTGCAAAGAGTCGAGGATCTGCACCGTGCCATAAGACAAAGCAATCGAACGAGAATCAAAGCCTGGGTGAGCTTGATGATCAACCTGATAAGGCTCTACTACCGCGATCGATAGAGAACCTTGACTGAGGTGATTCAGAGCAAGGGCTAAGGTCGCCCCCGCCATTGCGCCACCAGCAATTACAACATCATACTGAGCCATTATAACCTCAAACCGACAAGCGGATTAATGAATGGTTGGAGCTGCATCTTCAGATGGGCGAGCACCGAATTCAGCATGAATCGTTAGTGCACACGCTTTTACGTGTTCAATAACGTGCTCTAGAAGCTGCGCTTGCTCTTCCATATCATCGTCTTCGTCAATGCCTAGCTTTGCCATCTCTTCAAGATCAGCTAATGCTTCTTTGGTACCGTCAGACGCTTTATTCAATTGAGCGCCAACCAAGCCTAAACCAGAGATAAAGTGGTTAATCCAATCTGACACACCATCAGCCAAATCAAACAAGCTTGCGCTTGCGTCTTCATCAGGCAGCAACATAGACAGTTCCATGCCTGAACCTGTGATTTCGCTGGTCGTCACCTTTAATGTCGCTTCCGCTAACGTTAATGCGCGATCTGGCCACCCCATGCCTTCATTGGTGTAATCAAAGATAAGTGGTTGCCAGCTTTTATCTGCTAGGTTTAAGCCTCCGCTCAACATACCCGTTAATAAACCATGCATCTCAGCAGGATTTACGGCTAGGCTTGCCGATTGAAGTTCAGTCGCAACCGTTAGGTAGTCAGGTAAAGTAGTTTCGCTCATCAGATAGCTCGCTCAGTTATTCTTTATATCGATAGTATAATCGTACCACTTCACCCCAATTCTGGTAAGCGTCGATCCTGAGCAATTGAAGGATGACTGACTACCAATTGTTCAATTTGCTGAATTACTGTGTGCTCAAGCTCTCATTTACAAACAGTCACTCTGAAAAGCTTGAATCTTAATAGCGGTTTACCTATAGTTTCTCCCTCAGAGGAGATTGCTTCCTCATCGGTACTTGCACTTTTTCTTTCTCAAAAAATGATAAAGAGCAACAGCCTTAAATAGTGCGTTAAAGAGTTCATCCATCATGAGTAATCAAGCGGTAGACGTTGAAATATTAGGAAAACTGACTCGAGTGAATTGTCCCCCAGGGCAAGAAGAGTCATTGATTGCAGCGGCGGCCGATCTTGATAATCGATTGAAAGAGATGGCTGAACGTACTAAGGTAACCAATGAAGTGAAGCTGCTAACGATCGCAGCTCTGAACATTTGCTATGAATTACAAACCAAGAAGTTTGAAGCAAATGATGAACAAAACGCACTGACCGAGCGAATGGAACAGCTCACGACATCACTTTCAGATGTCCTCAGTAAAGTTAAGCACGGACAGCAATAGCGTACACAAAATTTACCCTGGAGTGTTTGTCAGAGGATTCACGTCCCCGAGCCGATAAGCAATCCCTAAGGGTTAGTACTTGAGTGCTATTGAGCATGCTCGGTCCGCCGAGAAGCCTACGGTAATCATTGCTGATCCGCCTTGAACTCGCTGGTTCAAGGGCCATCTATTCTCAACGGCACTTTGGGGTATCCCTTCTTATGAAGACGCTCACACGCAGCGAATTTCGCAAACAGATCCGCATCAAACGTAACTCCCTATCTAGCGAACAACAAACTCAATCCGGGATAGACTTAGTTAAGCAGTGTGCTCAGCTTGATGATATTCAGTCGGCTCAACATATAGCCCTCTATATTTCGATTGATGGCGAACTCGATACCCAGCCTTTAATTGAATGGTTATGGGCGCAAGGTAAGCAAACTTATTTACCAGTATTGCACCCCTTCTCGGCCGGACATCTGCTGTTTCTGCACTACTCGCCAAGCACACCGACGGTTTTGAATAAGTACGGAATCGTTGAACCTCAGCTCAATCAATTGCTCGTCAAACCATGCCAACAACTCGATCTTATTCTCACACCATTGGTGGGCTTTGACTCTCAAGGGCATCGCTTAGGCATGGGCGGTGGATATTACGATCGCACCTTGGCTCGATGGTTCGAGACGGGCAATGGCGCAACACCTATTGGCCTTGCTCACGATTGCCAACATGTCGATCGTTTACCAATTGAAGGTTGGGACATTCCGTTACCTAAAATCGTGACTCCGAGTAAAACTTGGCAATGGGAAAACAACCATTAAAGCGCTATAATCGCGCCGCAAACGTTAACCTCGATATCCAAAAGTTACCCCAATATCTAAACGTTAACTTCATCATTACGCAAACGATTAATTCAAAGCGCAAGACCTTATTCAGGAGAATGGCATGACTCAAGATGAAATGAAAAAAGCAGCGGGCTGGGCAGCACTTCAATATGTTGAAGAAGGCAGCATTGTAGGTGTAGGTACTGGCTCAACAGTAAATCACTTCATCGACGCACTTGGCACAATGAAAGACAAAATCAAGGGTGCGGTTTCAAGCTCTGTAGCCTCTACTGAAAAACTAGAAGCGCTAGAAATCAAAGTATTCGAATGCAACGACGTATTCAAGCTAGACATCTATGTTGATGGCGCTGACGAGATTAACGGTTCTCGCGATATGATCAAAGGCGGCGGCGCTGCTTTGACTCGTGAAAAAATCGTAGCAGCTATCTCTGATAAGTTTATTTGTATCGTTGATGGTACCAAAGCAGTTGATGTGTTGGGTAAATTCCCACTGCCTGTTGAAGTTATCCCAATGGCACGCTCATACGTTGCTCGTGAATTAGTAAAACTTGGTGGTGACCCAGTTTACCGCGAAGGCTGCACAACCGATAACGGCAACGTGATCCTAGATGTGTACGGCATGGCGATCGAAAACCCAAAACAGCTAGAAGATATCATCAATGGTATCGCTGGTGTGGTAACGGTTGGTCTGTTCGCTCACCGTGGTGCTGATGTAGTTATCACTGGCACGCCTGAAGGTGCAAAAATCGAAGAATAAATAATAGAAGATTGAGTTTTTCTGTTACTTCATTACAGACGGTGCCCTAGGGCGCCGTTTTTTTTGCTTTATTGCTGTAAAATTATGTCTTATTCCGTAATTTTCTTACCCAAAACATTTTTTTTTTGTTACTTTATTGTTCAGAAGACGCACAGGGAAAACGTTTGTCTCCTAACAAAGTGGTGAATTTGTTCCCCTTTCAGCCATTTTGTAGCACGTGCGCCGCATTTGCCCAACCTTTCCATTTTAAGGACGAGAACAATGGCCAAAGTTTCACTGGAAAAAGAAAAAATAAAAATTCTACTTCTAGAAGGTCTTCACCCTTCTTCTGTAGAAGTACTGCAAGCCGCTGGTTACACAAACATTGAGTACCACAAAGGCTCACTACCTGAAGATGAACTTCTTGAAGCAGTTAAAGATGCTCACTTCATTGGTATCCGTTCTCGCACCAACATCTCCCAAGAAGTTATTGATGCGGCTGAAAAGCTGGTTGCTGTCGGTTGTTTCTGTATTGGTACTAACCAAGTCAACCTTCAAGCAGCAGCAAAGCGCGGTATCCCTGTTTTCAATGCACCGTTCTCCAACACTCGAAGTGTTGCCGAACTCGTTCTAGGTCAGGTTCTATTACTGCTTCGCGGTATCCCAGAGAAGAATGCTCTTGCTCACCGTGGTATCTGGAAAAAGAGTGCAGACAACTCTTACGAAGCTCGTGGTAAGCGTTTAGGTATTATTGGCTACGGTCACATCGGCACTCAGCTGGGTATTATTGCTGAAAACCTTGGTATGCGTGTTTACTTTTACGATATCGAAAACAAGCTGTCTCTAGGTAATGCCACTCAAGTTCATACTATGACCGAGTTGCTGAACAAGTGTGACGTGATCTCTTTACACGTACCTGAAACCAATGAAACTAAAGACATGATGGGTAAAGAAGAGTTCGAGCGTATGAAACCTGGCTCTATCTTTATCAATGCAGCTCGTGGCACGGTAGTTGACATCCCTGCTCTGTGTGGCGCTCTGGATTCTGGTCACCTTTCTGGTGCGGCTATTGATGTTTTCCCAACAGAACCAAAAACCAATGCAGACCCGTTTGAGTCTCCATTAATGCAGTTCGATAACGTGATTCTTACCCCTCACGTGGGTGGTTCAACACAGGAAGCACAAGAGAACATCGGTGTAGAAGTTGCTGGTAAGCTTGCTAAGTACTCTGATAATGGCTCTACGCTATCAAGTGTTAACTTCCCTGAGGTTTCACTGCCATTGCATACAGGTACTTCTCGTTTGCTACACATCCATGAGAACCGTCCAGGTATTCTTACTCAGATCAACACCATCTTCGCAGAAGAAGGGATCAACATCGCGGGTCAGTACCTACAGACTGCAGCAGATATGGGTTATGTTGTTATCGATGTAGAAGCCGATCGCTCTGAAGAAGCACTGCTTAAACTGAAAGAGATCGAAGGCACAATCCGTGCTCGTCTTCTTCACTAATCATCGCATTCAAAATGCACAAAAAAGGCTCTCATCATGAGAGCCTTTCTAGTATTTGGCCTATCGTAGGTAATTATACCAATCACAGTAAGTAAGTGATCAAAAATAGCGTAGGAAAAAGGCTTGAGAACAAGGCGGCATTTTTCGATAAGTAGTTATTCTACAATAAAAAATTCCAACGCAGTTATTGAGCATTTTAACAAGCTAGGGAGAACAGTTATTTACTACGATTGGTATTAGATCATCATGATCCAAAACCTTCTATAACGCTGCTGTTACTCTTCGATCTGATAGATCACATTGACACGATCACGAATGGTGATCGTTGAGTCTTCATAAGAGTTCGATTCTGTTCTTGCATCCATCGCCATTGAACGCATTAGCACTGGCTGAGAAGATTGTGCGTTGTAATCAACACGCCAAACATCACCTAGCTCACGCTCAAAACCACTCGCTAATGATTTAGCTTTTGATGTCGCATCTTTGATCGCTTCTAAGCGTGCTTGCTCTTGATACTTAGCTTGGTCACGAACTTGCAGCTGGATATTATCGATTTGGTTAATACCCTGTCCTATTGCAATATCCATGTACTCATTGAGATTAGCGAGCTCATTCACTTGAACGCTCACATTGCGTGAAGCGCGGTAGCCAACCAATTCTGGTTTGCCATCTTTTGGATAATGGTACTGAGGAGATAGGTACAGATTAGAGCTGTGTACGCTCGCCTCATCTACGCCGGCTTGGTGCAGCTTATTTAGAAAGCCCGTTACCACTTTATCAACAGTACTTTTAGCCTGTTCAGCCGTCATCGTTGACTCTACCACTCTCACTGAGAATGTCGCCATATCTGGTGTCGCGATGACTTCACCATAACCTGTTGTTGAAATATGCGGAAAGGATGGAGAGTCAGCCAGTGATGGAAAGCTCACAGCACTCAACGCAGCAGTAAGAGTAAGAGACGTTGCTAACATCTTTGGTACAAACTTCATTAGGTAGACCTATGCTAAACAAATGTCCTTCCATCATAGAGTAATTTATCGTTTAGCCAATCCTGATTGTGCACATCTAACAGAACTTTGACGCTGAAAAAACCAACAACTTACTGAGGTAAAAGATTGTGAGCAAAACTTAATATCGCCTGGGATACCTCTTTTAGCACCCCACTCTCAAGTTGCCAATGGTGCCAATAGATGCGATAAGACAGCAGAAAGCCAGGGGTAATATCAATCAGAGCACCAGACTCTAGTTCCTCGATAATCTGCAATCGAGGAATCAAGCAATAGGCAACACCCGATAATGCCAAGCGCACAAATGCTTCTGAACTGCCGACCGTATGATTGATCACACTGTCTCTGGGTACATTGAAATGATCATGTAGAAATTTCTTATGCAGATCATCGTATTGATCATAGGAAACCGCAGGCGCTTTGCTTAAGGTGGCGTAGTTTACGCCCTCAGAGAAGTAACGCTGATGAAACTCAGGGCTCGCCACACACACATAATCCATCCTACCGAGGTAGTCTGCACTGCACCCAGGAATCGCTTGAGGTTCCAAACTGATCGCACCGGCAACCTCACCGCTTTTTATTTTTTCAATGGTTCTAGACTCACCATGAATCGCGAGGTTCAACTCGACTTGACGAGACTTCATCACATTCGACAGTGCAGGTAACAACCATGTCGCCAAACTATCAGCGTTGGTGGCTATGGATATAGATAGTGGTTGAGTACCCTCTTCATTCATTAACTCGGGCACAAGCTCGTGCTCTAACAAGCGAACACGACGATACAAACCCAACAGCTTTTTTCCTGCTGGTGTAGGTCTTGGTGGGTTTTCTCTCACCAGCGCAGGCTGGGCTAACCACTTTTCTAGCTGTTTGATACGTTGGGACACCGCTGATTGGGAGATGTATAACTGCTCAGCGGCTCTCTCAAAGCTACGTTGTTTCACAACGGCATCCAGTGCTTCAATCCATTTATAATCCAATCCACGCATCAATTTGCTTCCTTTTTAAGCTAACTCAATACCACATTAGCAACTCTAATAATGGATTAAAATCATTAATTATACTTATTTAAAGGGTCGGAGTATCTTCGCCACATAGCACGTAAATATCGTTAATTAAGTGGAGGTTAAAATGAGTTTTTGGGTTTTATTACAAGGTTTTGGTCTAGGGGCAAGTATGATAATCCCGATAGGCGCACAAAATGCGTACGTCCTAAATCAAGGTATAAAACGCAATCATCATTTAACGACTGCAACGATTTGTAGCCTGCTCGATACCCTGTTTATCTCATTGGGTATTTTTGGTGGCGGAGCAATTCTGTCTAAAAATGAATTGCTGCTTACCTCTGTGACATTGGGCGGTATCGCTTTTCTAACGGTATATGGTTTGCTATCACTGCGCAGTGCATTCAAAACGCGCACCAGTGATGAATCAAAAGGTGAGGTATTGGCTCGTGGCAAGCGCACCGTTATTTTGGGTGCATTAGCTGTAACAGTATTAAACCCACACCTCTATTTGGATACCGTGGTGATTCTTGGATCTATTGGTGGGCAATTTGAAGGCAACGACAGAGTTGCGTTTGCGATGGGGACTATCTTAGCTTCATTCGTGTGGTTTTATTCCTTGTCATTGGGCGCAGCAAAGCTAGGTCCAACGCTATCGAAACCTAAAGTTAAGAAAGGCATCGATATCGCGGTAGCAACCATGATGTTCGCTATTGCACTTGTGCTCGCCAATGGACTCATTGAGCAATACGGGTAAACCTATTCTTCTTTAGTCATCAAACAAACTTTACTCATCCAACAAAAAAGGCGAATAACCTAAGTTATCCGCCTTTCCTTATAAAAGCTTATAGCTATAAAAACTAACTAGAAATTAAGCTTCAACTTTATTCATGTGTACATCCATTTGCGGGAATGGGATTTCGATACCTTCGTTATCCAAGCCTTCTTTGATAGCTTGCATAAGGTCGAAATAAACATTCCAGTAGTCAGCAGTACTAACCCATGGACGAACAACAAAATTAACTGAAGAATCAGCTAGCGTGTGAACACCTACTTGAACACCTGGATCTTTCAATACGCGCTCATCAGATTCACAGATCTTAGTCAGTAGCGCTTTTGTCTTCTGAAGATCAGCGTTGTAAGAAACACCAATCATTAGGTCAATACGGCGCGTCGCATGACGAGAATAGTTAGTGATTGGGCTACCGATAACGCTTCCGTTAGGTACTACAACCATTTTGTTGTCTGGTGTTGTTAAAACAGTTTGGAAGATCTGAATTGAATCAACTGAACCCGCTACACCACCAATTTCCACGTAGTCACCAGACTTGAATGGACGGAATGCAACGATAAGTACACCCGCTGCAAAGTTAGATAGTGAGCCTTGCAGCGCAAGACCAACGGCTAAACCAGCCGCACCAATAACAGCAACTACAGATGCAGTTTGAACGCCTAAACGACCAAGTGCAGCGATAAGAACAATAACAAACAATAAGTAACGAACTAAACCGTGGATAAACTCCACAACAGCTCGGTCCATCTTCTTCTTCTCAAGAACCTTAGATACGCTATTCGCGACTGCTTTAACAATCAAGTTACCAATAAATAGAATTATCAGTGCAGAGATAATGTTTACACCGTATTGGATAAATAGATCTGAATTATTTGTTAACCACTGCTCGGCCTGAGATAAACCATCCACAATTGGAGTCTCAAGCGCTGTCGAACTATCAGCCATAATGTGCATCCTCTATATAATATGCTATGAGCTAAACTGTCTTAAGCCAAACTTACTTTTACAATAATAAACAGTTTAACTCCTGTTAAGTCACTGTGTTAAAAGTAAATTAAAGCCAAGTCCTTTTTATAAACTGAACCAGGTCCAGTTTTTCGGCACGATATCCTATCTTTGACCGATTGC
The DNA here is from genome assembly GCF_041439075.1 of Vibrio sp. FF145. Taxonomy (NCBI): domain Bacteria; kingdom Pseudomonadati; phylum Pseudomonadota; class Gammaproteobacteria; order Vibrionales; family Vibrionaceae; genus Vibrio; species Vibrio sp. FF145. The sequence goes on along the minus strand of NZ_JBGONH010000032.1, from coordinate 50,510 downwards.
AAAGTCATATTTATGTAAGCTTTTGAATTAATAAAACTTACCAATAAACGCAAATACCGATAACTAAAAGACTACGAAATTTATTCACCGTAGGCTAGGTTTTTCACATATTTAATACAAGTTTTTATCAGACATAAAAAAACCCGCTCAATGAGCGGGTTTTTAAAACTTAAAGAGTACTTAATTCAAAGAATTATAGTACGTCTACAGCATTAAGGTCAGCGAATGCTTTCTCAAGACGAGTAACCATTGAAGACTGAGCAGCACGTAGCCATACGCGTGGATCGTAGTACTTCTTGTTTGGCGCAGCTTCGCCAGTTGGGTTACCGATTTGACCTTGTAGGAAATCGAAGTTATCAGCAGAGTACTGACGGATACCATCCCAAGTTGCCCACTGTGTATCAGTATCGATGTTCATTTTGATAACACCGTAGCCGATAGACTCTTGGATTTCTGCTTCAGAAGAACCAGAACCACCGTGGAATACGAAGTTTAGAGCGTTAGGTGCAATACCGAACTTCTCTGCACAGTATGCTTGAGAGTCACGTAGGATAGTTGGAGTAAGTACAACGTTACCAGCTTGGTAAACACCGTGTACGTTACCGAAAGATGCAGCGATAGTGAAACGTGGGCTAACAGCCATTAGCTTCTCGTATGCGTATGCTACGTCTTCTGGAGAAGTGTAAAGCTCAGATGCGTCCATATCAGAGTTATCAACGCCGTCTTCTTCACCACCAGTACAACCAAGTTCGATCTCGATTGTCATGTCCATTTTAGCCATGCGAGCTAGGTAAGTAGCACATGTTTCGATGTTCTCTTCTAGAGACTCTTCAGAAAGGTCTAGCATGTGAGAAGAGAATAGAGGCTTACCAGTTTGTGCGAAGAACTCTTCACCAGCGTCTAGTAGACCGTCGATCCATGGTAGAAGTTTCTTAGCAGCGTGGTCAGTATGCAGGATAACTGGAACACCGTAAGACTCAGCGACAGCGTGTACGTATTTTGCACCAGCTACAGCACCAAGAACTTGTGCGCCTTGACCTTCAAGTTTAACGCCTTTACCTGCGAAGAATGCAGCGCCGCCGTTAGAGAACTGAACAACAACTGGAGACTTAACTTTAGCAGCCGCTTCTAGTACTGCGTTAATAGAGTCAGTACCAACAACGTTTACTGCAGGAAGAGCAAATTTGTTTTCTTTTGCTACTTCAAATACTTTCTGTACGTCATCGCCAGAAATTACACCAGGTTTTACAAAATCGAAGATCTTAGACATGGAAATAGTCCTATTTATTCTATTCGTTTTAAGATAAAAAACTTAAGTTTAAAAATTTGCAATCGTTTGCTCACAACTTCCGCTATTCTAGCAAATAAGTGTGATATGCAGCAAACGTTAAAAGGCGAGATTCGTATCTCGCCTTTCTAAATCAATTACGCTTTAGCACGCTCTTCAAGCATAGCTACTGCAGGAAGTACTTTGCCTTCAACAAACTCAAGGAAAGCACCGCCACCAGTAGAGATGTAAGAAACATCTGCTTTGATACCGAACTTGTCGATAGCTGCTAGCGTGTCACCACCGCCCGCTACTGAGAAACCTTCAGAATCAGCGATTGCTTTAGAAATACCAGCTGTACCCGCTTCGAAGTTCTTGAATTCGAATACACCTACAGGGCCGTTCCAAAGAATAGTTTTCGCGTTGCCGATGATTTCAGCTAGAGCTGCAGTTGAATCTGGACCAAGGTCGAAGATCATGTCGTCGTCTTGAACTTCAGAAACGTGCTTGATTTCAGCTTCTGCGTTTTCGTCGAATGCTTTAGCACATGCAACGTCAGTCGCTACTGGGATAGCACACTCTTTCATTAGCTTCTGAGCTGTTTCAACTAGGTCAGCTTCGTATAGAGACTTACCTACGTTGTGGCCTTCAGCAGCGATGAACGTGTTCGCGATACCACCACCAACAACAAGTTGGTCAGCGATTTTAGAAAGAGATTCTAGAACGGTTAGTTTAGTAGAAACTTTAGAACCACCAACGATAGCCACTAGTGGGCGAGCTGGGTTGTCCATTGCTTTACCAAGCGCTTCAAGCTCAGCAGCTAGAAGAGGACCAGCACATGCTACAGGAGCGTAAGTACCAACGCCGTGTGTAGACGCTTGAGCACGGTGAGCTGTACCGAATGCATCCATTACGAAGATGTCACATAGTGCAGCGTATTGCTTAGAAAGAGCTTCTTCGTTCTTCTTCTCGCCTTTGTTAAAGCGAACGTTTTCAAGAACAGTTAGTTCACCAGCGTTTAGCTCAAGACCATTTACGTAATCTTTCGCTAGTTTAACGTCACAGTCTAGTGCGTCGTTTAGGTAGTTAACTACAGGAGCTAGAGAGAACTCTTCGTTGTACTCGCCTTCAGTAGGACGACCAAGGTGAGAAGTAACCATAACTTTTGCGCCAGCTTCTAGGCAAAGTTTGATAGTTGGTAGAGATGCTAGGATACGTGCATCTGAAGTTACTTTACCGTCTTTTACTGGTACGTTTAGGTCAGCACGGATGAATACGCGTTTACCTGCAAGTTCCAGGTCAGTCATCTTGATCACAGACATGATTTGTCCTCTCAAATTTAAATAAAAATAAAGTTTTGGAAACTCAGCAACCCTGCTAAGCCTATAAATTATTCAACTGGTAATGCTTTAACTGCTAATAATATGTGGACACTTAGTATTTATTTCAAGCTAAAAAATAAATAATCCACACATTTGCTTCTAGGTCTTACTTCTTGCCTTCTGAAGCTTGCATTGCAAGAACCGTATCCAGCATTCGGTTCGCAAAGCCCCATTCATTGTCACACCACACCAGCATTTTCACTAAGGTGCCATTGCTCACTCGAGTTTGTGAACCATCAACGATTGCGCTATGGGGATCGTGATTAAAGTCGATGGAAACGAGCGGCGCTTCAGTATAGTCAACTATATTGTGTAATGTACACTGGGAAGCATTAACAATGGTTTGATTTACGTCATTAACTTTCACATTTGTATTAATTGTGACACTTAAATCCATCGCAGTGACGTTTACCGTCGGCACACGCACAGATATCGCTTCGAACTTGTTAGAAAATTTCGGGAAGATTCTTTCAATACCTTTATGCAATTTGGTGTCGACAGGAATGATAGATTGGCTTGCTGCTCGAGTACGACGCAAGTCGCTATGGTATGCATCAATAACTTGCTGATCATTCATTGAAGAGTGAATGGTCGTAATGGTACCTGACTCAATACCAAAGGCATCATCAAGTACTTTAATGATAGGGACAATACAGTTAGTGGTGCATGAACCATTGGAAACGATTCGGTGGTCAGCTTCGATAGTATCGTGATTTACACCATAGATAATGGTGTTATCAAGGTCGTTAGCACCAGGGTGTGAAAACAGTACCTTTTTAGCTCCAGCAGCGATGTGCGCTAGGCCATCATCTCGGCAACCGTAAACACCGGTACAATCGAGAACAATATCGACTTCAAGATCACGCCAAGGCAACAGTTCAATATCAGCCAGGTGTAAGATACGAATGGTATCAAACTCGCCTTTATCTTCAGCACCAATGCCATGATGAACATAAATGTGCTCTTGATCATTAGAGATTTTCTTGCCGAAGCGGCCGTGACTGGTGTCGTACTGTAATAGGTGAGCCATAGCATCAGGCTGAGCAAGCTCATTGACCGCTACTACTTTAATTTGTTGGCTTTTGCCACTTTCATAGACAGCGCGCAATACATTACGCCCTATTCGTCCAAATCCGTTTATCGCGACTTTTAGCATAGTTCCGTACATCTAACCAAAATTTCGTGCAACAGATGATAACTGAATCCTACTCAAAGCGCATTAGTTGAATACTAAAGCTGTCATAACTTCAAAACTTTAAATATAAATAGACGCCACCAACCATAACGTTGATAGCGTTACTATTTATGTATAAGAGACAACAAGCTTGTTGCCATCAGCTTTATCGGAAGTAGCCCGTACTTTTAACTTGGGTTAGTTGATAGTGCACTTGGTGACTCACCAGTTCTTTCACTCATAAGATCAGCCACAAATTGAGCTCTTGAGCCCAAAATAATTTGCAGGCCACTTGAACCTACTTTTATGACCCCCATAGCACCTAGGTCTTTGATTCCTTGTTCATTCACAAGAGCCTGATCTTTAATCTGTAAACGCAATCTCGTAATACATGCTCCTATCGAAGTAATGTTAGCGGCACCACCAATCAAGATTGTGATTTCACTAGCTAAATCTTCATTGTCCAAAGTGATCGCCTTACTTTGAGTATCCTCACGTCCTACTGTTTTCAAATTGAACTTTCGAATAGCAAAACGGAAAACCGTGTAATAAATAGCGGCCATGGTTAGACCCCAAAGAATCACATTGATCCAGTTAGTTTTGAACCCATCCATCGCGGGAAGAACACCAAAAGACACGAAATCAATAATGCCGGCTGAGAAGGTTTTACCAATATGAACATCCAACGCATAAGTCACCGCGTAAGACACCCCTGCCATGATTGCAGAAAAAACATAAAGTAAAGGTGCGACAAAGATAAAAGCAAATTCAACGGGTTCTGTTATACCTGTAACAAACGAAGTAAGAGCAGCAGAGCCTAAAATACCTGCTGCAATTTTTTTATTTTTATCATTCGCTTCATGATACATAGCTAAACATGCAGCAGGGAAAGCAAACATGTAGATAGCAAAATTACCCGATAGGAATTTTCCTGCTTCTTGGTATTCACTGGTTGAGAACGTTTTTACTCCGTCTTCAAGCATTTTAAACCAAATGGTATGATCGCCATTTACAATGGTCCCCGCGGCAGTTGTGTACTCACCGAAAGAAAACCAATAAGGGCTATAAAAAATATGATGGAGACCAACTGGAATTAAAGCGCGCTCCATAAATCCGTAGATGAAAGTTGATACGTACATGTTTCCGCCATTCGCCATATGCGATAGCGCGTCAATACCTGATTGAATATATGACCAAATATGGGGTAAAACTAAACCAATTAGGAATGCAGAAAACGCAGTCACAATCGGTACAAAGCGTTTACCGGCAAAGAAACCAAGGAAATCAGGCAGCTTAGTATCATAGAAACGTTGATACATAACGGCTGCGAGGATACCTGCAATGAGTCCGCCAAAGACACCTGTTTGCAATGAAGGAATACCCATCACCATTGCATAACGGCCACCTCCCATCGCCATCTCAGGTGTAATGCCGAGCGCCACCCCCATTGTCGCATTCATCACGACCATGGCGACAATCGCGGCTAAAGCGGCAATCCCTGACTCCTTAGTCAAACCAACCGCGGCTCCTACCGCAAACAGTAAGGCTAAGTTATCAAATATAACGCCACCAGCACGCATCATTAGGGGAATGTCGAGCTTAGCACCGAAGGCAAGTAATAACCCCGCTGCGGGTAATATAGATATGGGCAACATCAATGCTTTACCAATTAAGGAAAGCTTAGATAAGCCGCTTTTAAAACTATCTAGCATAATAAAGTCCTTTAATATCGTTAGAATACCAACGAACTTTATCAAGCTAATTGAATCTCAAGGTTACAAATAGCAAGTAGTTTGTAACTCGTTTTTTACAATAGACCTAGGCTGGAAAATGTCGAAGGTACATAGTAATTTCTAGCTAGACATTTAAAGTCAAAAGAAGAACAAGAAGCTAACGAAACACCTCATTATTAATAGCATGTAGGTGTCCAATAAGTGTTTCCGCTGAAATGGAAGAGTCCATAAAGTAGCGATATAACTCGTTGGATACCGCATTCTGAAGAACAGGGTTAACAGCCATTGAATCGGTCAAGCTTGGCATAGCTGTACCTTCAGAACTCGCATGAATGTAATCTTGATAAGATTGCTGTTGGCATCGTGATAATTCATTCACAGGTATATTTGCTTGAGCAGGTATTGAACCTTTCTTTTTACTGAAGTCTAAAAGAAATTGGGGAGAAGATAACGAGGTCATTACCGATACCATATTATGATCTTCACCCGTTACTTTTGTAAAAAATGCCAAGCTATCAACATTGTAGATAAAACCTTTTTCCGTAGAAGGGAACGCTCGACATTCTATGTAATCTGGAATTTCACCTTCTGCACTAATAAACATCTCTCCCAGAGCCCAATCACCTGTAAATTGAAAGGCAAACTCCCCTTCAAGCAAAGATTTTGTCCCCTGATCCCAACTAATACTCGGTAAATCACTACCTACAATATTAGCCAGAGAGCGAAAGCGCTTAAGCGCCTCAAGTGTTTTATCGCTATTTAATGCGTCAGGGTCTAAATCCACAAATGCCTGTCGATAATAATTTGCTCCACCTACTCCGAATGCAATATTTTCAAAAACTTGCACAATTTGCCAAGAGTCTTCTCCCAAAGCCAAAGGATTAACCCCCTTACTTTTCAGCGTAGTTAATGCTAACAGTAACGAGTCCCACGTCTGAGGTGATGAAAGTTGATGCTGATTTAGTACCTTTTTATTTATCCACATCCAATTTAATCGATGGATATTCAAAGGTATGGCGACAAAATTCCCGTCATATTGGTGAATGGCTTTAATATCAGGATACAGCGACTGATCCCACCTCTGCGATTCTGCGACTTCATTGACATCATTTAAAAAACCTAACGCCGCCCATGACTGAATAGCCGGACCTTCCATAAGAGCAATATCAGGGGAATACCCGGCAATAGCTCTGGCTTGAAGAATCGCTTTGGCAGGTGCACCACCACCGCCACTGATTGGTTCACTTTTTAATGTATAAGGCAGAGATTCAAATTGCTTCTCGATGACCGACCACGCTTTTTCTTCTCCAGCAGCCGTCCACCAATGCAGCATTTCAACAGAGGGGGAAGAAAACGCGGGGTTCGTCGATAACAAAAGACTTAACAGTAACCATTTTTTCATAGGGCATTCACCAAAATAATGTCCACCTCAAGCCCACCTTCTGGTGAATTAGATAACTGAACGTCCCCACCGTGTGCCCTTGCGATACTACGAGCAATTGCTAGTCCCAAACCTGAACCTTCAATGCCTGTATCATTGTCTCTAAAGTAAGGTTCAAAGACTTTTTCTAACATATCTTCTTTGATTCCTTTTCCTGCATCACGCAGCACGATTTGAATAGAATCAGAGTGAGAAAACATACTGATGTCGACCGTATTTCCATATTTAACGCCATTATCAACTAAGTTGAATAAACAACGTTTGATTGCTAGTGGCTTGCCATAAAGCTCAATCCTTGGCAGAGCTATCAGGCTTACGCATACTCCATTTTTGTTATGAACAGCCGCGCATTGTTCAAGGATATCGTTAATATCAATCCACTCTAACTCTTCGTGGATGTCATTCTCTCGCATATATTGCAAAGCCCCGTTCAACATCATATCGACTTCGTTCAATAGCTTTTCAAACCTTAACTTTGTTTGCTCATCATCCATCATTTCAGTTCGTAACTTTAAACAGGCTAATGGTGTTTTAATATCATGGGATATCGCATTAAAAAACATATCTCTATCCCGCAAATACGATTTGATTCGACGGTTCATTTTGTTGAAAGCATGAATAGCCGCTCTGGTTTCTGAGCTGCCTTCTTCTTTGATTTCTTCAATCTGCATTTGCGACCCCATAAGAGTGGCAGAGCGTGCTAAAGAACGAAAAGGACGAATTTCCTTCTGTAAGACAACATAAGAAACCCCCATCAGCATGAAGGTAACAATAAGAAGAAATATGACTTGTCTGCTATCAATAAAACTATCGGTCAAACTATCAAAAGACAGCGGTAGAACAGTGGCTAAATAGAGCCATTCATTCTCTGAAAACTCCACCTGAATCACAGCAATAGGCAAATCCAATTTACCTAATACCAAACTGTAGTCTTTCCACAACGCCGGAAGTTCATAAAGCTTGATACCAGAGTTAAACACCCGTAAATCTTCTCGCTTAGTTAAAGTGACATGTACTTTGCGTGAATCTCTAAGTTGCTGATTCAAAAGTTCAGACGCTTGTACTTCCATCTGAGGAACCAATGAGTAATCAGATAAAGAAGTGATAGGAAGTTTATGGTTATTTATGGATATGAAAAACCTTGTTCCTCCTATATTTCGTAGCTGTTCCAACACCAAGTGACGGTAATTAATGGGTAAGCCAGAGAAGTAATTAATAGTATCTGCTGCAGCTGATGATATAGCTGTCATGGCGTGGCTAGCTGACTCTTTTTTTGATGCTGATGTTGCCGTAAACCATACCGCACCTGCCAGTATTTCAGCCATGAGAATAACCATGAACATAGACAAGGTGATACGAGCAACCATTGATTGGAGTATGTTTTTTTTCAAAATTTAATACGATTAATATGTGAATCGATCACTAACATGTAGCCGCGATGCCTTACCGTCATAATCGTGTTGCGGTCATCGTCTCTTAATTGCTTTCTTAACCGGCTAATTTGTACATCAATACCTCTCTCTAGTGGCTCCGCATCCCTTCCCCAAAGCGCTTGAGCAATATCATTTCGGCTTAATAATTGGTTGGGGGAATCCAACATGAGCGTAAGCAAGTTATAGTCAGCACTAGAAAGAGATACCACCTCTCCATCTTCATGTTTCAGTTGTCGTTTAAGAGTGTCAAAAGTCCAATCCATGAATTTCAGAGTCCGTTCACCTTGGCTATGGCTAAACGTGGAACGCCTCAATAAAGCTTTGATTCTGGCTAATAGCTCACGTGGGTTAAATGACTTAGTAATATAGTCATCAGCTCCAATTTCTAATCCTGCTATTCGATCAGCATCGTCGGTTACTGCGGTGAGCATAATAATGGGAACTTGAGATTGAAGACGTAGTTTCTGGCACAAGGTCAAACCATCATCTCCGGGTAGCATGATGTCTAAAATAATGAGATCTGGAGTGACAGTTTCAAGCTTCTTCCACATCTCATTGCCTTCAAGAGCTGTGATAACCGTAAAGCTTGAACGTTCCAGATATTCACTAAGAGCATCAAGAATGTCCTGACTATCATCGACCACCAAGATTACTTTGTTTGTCATGCTAGACCTTTCATATGAAAACAACGCGCCAACATTCTCTTACTTCGTTATATCTTTCAAGAATATTAATAACGAAATGCGCTCAAACTCCGCAATGTAAGCTGTTCGTTACAAATGACTCTATGCACAGTTAACTCTATTGCTAAATACCTAAACAAGTACTGAGTGCAGGAGTAGGTAACATTTCCTCACTAAATCAATTAAGTGACATACCTCGACAAAATGAATTTATAAATCTAGCGAATGTAATAACTATTATGCAATGATATCTAAATGAGTCTGACCTAATTCTACGGCTGTTTCTAACCTAGTTTTCTCAACCAAAGGAAAAGGTTATGTCTGGATTTCCAGCGACTCATTTTTGTAAAACGTGCAATAAAGAAACGCCACATAGTGAAGTTCTTGTTCGCCAAACAAGCAGCTATGATACCGACAAAACTTTGTTAGGAAGAATAAAGCTGTTTGCTAATTCAATTATCAATGGTGGTCATTACTACAACATGGATCGTTACGTTGAATGTAAGGTCTGTGGGACTAGAGAACTTGATAATTGGGGAAATGAATTCGAGTAACTCATGTTTCTGAAAGCCAAATAAAAAACCGAGCCAGTGGCTCGGTTTTTTTCTATTCGCGTTACAACGAATGATTAAGCAAGAAGCTCTTTTGCAGTGTTTACTACGTTTTCAGTAGTGAAACCGAACATCTTGAATAGCTCGCCTGCTGGTGCAGATTCGCCGAACGTTGTCATGCCGATGATCTTGCCACCGAAGCCAACGTATTTGTACCAGAAGTCAGCGATACCAGCTTCTACTGCGATACGTGCTGTAACGTCAGATGGAAGTACAGACTCACGGTATTCAGCGTCTTGCTTGTCGAACGCGTCAGTTGCTGGCATAGATACTACGCGTACCGCTTTACCTTCAGCTGTTAGTTCAGCAGCAGCGCTAACCGCTAGCTCAACTTCAGAACCTGTAGCGATAAGGATAAGCTCTGGTTTGCCTTCACAATCTTTCAGAATGTAACCACCCTTAGCGATGTTTGCTACTTGCTCAGCGTCACGGTCTTGCTGTGCAAGGTTTTGACGAGAGAAGATAAGTGCAGAAGGACCATCTTTGCGTTCGATTGCTAGTTTCCAAGCAACAGCAGACTCAACTTGGTCACATGGGCGCCATGTGCTCATGTTTGGAGTTAGACGTAGAGAAGCGATCTGCTCAACCGGTTGGTGAGTAGGACCATCTTCGCCTAGGCCGATCGAATCGTGCGTGTAAACTTGGATGTTCTGAACTTTCATCAGAGCAGCCATACGCATTGCGTTACGTGCGTATTCCATGAACATTAGGAACGTTGCGCCGTATGGTACGAAACCACCGTGCAGAGCGATACCGTTCATGATTGCAGTCATACCGAATTCACGTACACCGTAGTGGATGTAGTTACCTGAGAAGTCGTTCGCTTCAAGCGACTTAGAACCAGACCACATAGTCAGGTTAGAAGGCGCAAGGTCAGCAGAGCCGCCCATGAATTCAGGTAGCATAGCACCGAATGCTTCTAGAGCATTTTGAGATGCTTTACGTGATGCGATGTTTGCTGGGTTAGCTTGAAGATCAGCAATGATTGCGTTTGCTTTCTCTTCCCACTCAGCTGGAAGCTCGCCGTTAGTACGACGTTTAAATTCTGCTGCTAGCTCTGGGTGAGCTGCTGCGTATGCGTCAAACTTAGCATTCCAAGCCGCTTCTTTCGCTGCGCCCGCTTCTTTCGCATTCCACTCAGCTGCGATATCAGCCGGGATTTCGAAAGGACCGTGTTCCCAACCAAGCGCCGCTTTAGTTGCTGTGATTTCATCAGCACCTAGTGGAGCACCGTGACAGTCGTGCGTACCCGCTTTATTTGGTGAACCAAAACCGATGATAGTTTTAGTACAGATAAGTGTTGGACGAGGATCCGCTTTAGCCGCTTCGATAGCCGCATTGATAGCGTCAGCATCGTGACCATCAACGGCTGGGATTACGTGCCAGCCGTAAGCTTCAAAACGCTTAGGTGTATCGTCAGAGAACCAACCTTCAACTTCGCCATCGATAGAGATGCCGTTGTCATCCCAGAAAGCAACCAGCTTACCAAGACCTAGCGTACCTGCTAGAGAACATGCTTCGTGAGAAATGCCTTCCATCAGACAACCATCACCCATGAACGCATAAGTGAAGTGATCGACGATGTCGTGGCCTTCTTTGTTGAACTGTGCAGCCAATGATTTTTCAGCCATCGCCATACCAACAGCGTTGGTGATGCCTTGACCCAGAGGACCAGTCGTTGTCTCGATACCAGGAGCGTAACCGTACTCTGGGTGACCTGGAGTCTTAGAGTGCAGTTGACGGAAGTTTTTTAGGTCTTCAATTGAAAGCTCGTAACCTGCTAAGTGAAGCAGAGAGTAAATCAGCATAGAACCATGACCGTTAGACAGGATAAAACGGTCACGGTCAGCCCACTCTGGGTTTGATGGGTTATGGTTCAAGTGGCCACGCCAAAGAACTTCAGCGATGTCAGCCATACCCATAGGTGCGCCTGGGTGGCCTGAGTTTGCTTGTTGAACACCGTCCATGCTAAGTGCGCGGATTGCATTGGCTAGATCTTTACGAGAAGGCATGTCTGCTCCTGGATACATAAGCGATTTAAAAAAGAGATAGATGCTAAAGTTTTCATTTTTATTAGCGCGGGTATTCTCTCAAACGACTATAGCGACTGCAAACGTTTTACTGGCACTTTAACGGTCATTTTCCGCAATTTTCGATCATTTACACCACTTAACAATGGCTTCCCCCTATCAACACGCAAACGTTTAGTTATGACATATCCTAAAAAAGAGCTTGTAATTCGACCGTTGGAATTTAAAATAGCCGTCTAGATGTAGAAACACCTACAAAATATACTGTATTGAATGGCGGCGCTTCCTCGATTGCGACGGCATAAATTATTTGCATTTAACTATTTGCAACTAAAAACTAAACTAAAAGTGGAGCTCTCATGGCTAAGCACCTATTCACTTCTGAATCTGTTTCAGAAGGCCATCCAGATAAAATTGCAGACCAAATCTCAGATGCTGTTCTTGATGCCATCATTGAACAAGATCCAAAAGCACGTGTTGCTTGTGAGACTTACGTAAAGACCGGCATGGTTATGGTTGGCGGTGAAGTAACCACGTCTGCATGGGTTGATATCGAAGAAATCACTCGTGAAACAGTTCGTGAAATTGGTTACGTTCATTCTGATATGGGCTTTGACGCTGACTCTTGTGCAGTACTAAACACAATTGGTAAGCAGTCTCCAGACATCAACCAAGGTGTTGATAAAGCCGATCCTAAAGATCAAGGCGCAGGTGACCAAGGTATCATGTTTGGTTACGCGACTAACGAAACGCCAATCCTAATGCCAGCTCCAATTACTTACTCTCACCTTCTTGTTAAGAAGCAAGCTGAAGTACGTAAGAGCGGCAAGCTTGACTTCCTTCGCCCAGATGCGAAATCTCAAGTTACGTTCCAATACGACCAAGGTAAGATCGTTGGTATCGACGCAGTTGTTCTTTCAACTCAACACTGTGATTCAGTAACAACACCTGACCTACGTGAAGCGGTAATGGAAGAGATCATCAAGCCAGTACTTCCTGCTGAGTGGATCAACAAAGACACTAACTTCTTCATCAACCCAACAGGCCGTTTCGTAATCGGTGGCCCAATGGGTGACTGTGGTCTAACAGGTCGTAAGATCATCGTTGATACCTACGGCGGCGCAGCTCGTCACGGTGGCGGTGCATTCTCTGGTAAAGATCCATCAAAAGTTGACCGTTCTGCAGCTTACGCAGCTCGTTACGTTGCGAAAAACATCGTTGCTGCTGGTATGGCTGACCGTTGTGAGATTCAACTGTCTTACGCTATCGGTGTTGCAGATCCAACATCTATCATGGTTGAAACGTTTGGTACTGAGAAAGTAGCGCACGAAATCATCATTGAAGCAGTTCGTCAAAACTTCGACCTACGTCCATACGGTCTTCAAGAGATGCTGAACCTTCTTCAACCTATCTACAAGCAGACTGCTGCATACGGCCACTTCGGTCGCGAAGAGTTCCCTTGGGAAGCAACTGACAAAGCAGCTATCCTTGCGGACTTCGCAGGCCTGTAAGCATTACGCAACACGCTTAGCTGAAACGTAATTTTAAAAGCCTCTCAGAGGCTTTTTTCTTTCTT
>NZ_JBGONH010000032.1:15962-37087 GCF_041439075.1 Vibrio sp. FF145 | reverse complement strand
CTTTCTATTCTTCTATTCTTCTATTCTTCTATTCTTCTATTCTTCTATTCTTCTATTCTTCTATTCTTTCACTAATCAATCCTAACCCTTTCACGTAGCACAAGCGTTAACTTATAGATTATTTTGATAATAGTGGGGATTTTACGTGCTGAGATCAATGTTACGCAAACGTTTAAATTTTAATGTAATAGCACTTGTTAAAAACAAACCATTCTCAGTAACTCATGCTTCTTTGCCACAAACTTTCAGTTCAACAACAAAACACTCAACGACTGCACCCACTCGATCTGAAAATTAATCAAGGTGAGCGCTGGGTAGTCATTGGACGCAATGGTTCCGGAAAAACCACGTTATTAAAAGCACTGGTTAATTTGCTTCCCTTCAAAGGCGAAGTCGTCATAAACCAATTGCCGCTACGTAAGTTAACTTGCCAGCAAAGAGCAAAACAAATCAGTTACCTTCCACAACACAGTCAAGTGGATGGTCGTTTAACACTAAGAGAGTACATTCAACTAACCGCTTCCAATCAAGCCACTTCTAGCTTTTCACTTGACCAAATGAGTAAAGCACTAAAGATCGATACTTTCCTCGAACGAAGAATGGGACAGCTCTCAGGTGGCCAGAGGCAGCGAGCACATATTGCACGATCTTTATGTCAGAACGCCGAGTTTCTGGTGTTGGATGAGCCTCTAAACCATCTAGATCCATGTGCTCAAGGGGAAGTTTTATCACTATTGAAAGATCAAGAAAAAACACTGATTTGCTCACTGCATGATATTTCCCTTGCGGCCAAGTTCGCGACGCACATTGCGATTTTGGAACACGGCCAGGTAGTCGCGAAAGGAAAGGTAGAAGAACTACTAACTCACAATCAACTTAAGCCGATCTTTGAAGTCGATTTAATCAGCACGACCAATAAGCGCACACAGAAAACAAGCAAATTTTTCGACATTGAACTCGACCAAGGACAGGAGCTTTCATGAAAAAACTATCAGCATTAACTTTATTACTTACCGTGTCCGCACAAGCCCAAATTACGGTAGAAAACTGCGACTCTACACTTACCTTAGATAAAGCGCCGAAAACCTTAATCACTCACGATATCAATATGTCTGAGATGGCATTTTCTCTCGGGCTTGAAGAGAATATGATCGGAGTGACCGGTATTAGCGGGTACTACAAAACGACCCCTGAATTTAATCGCCTCCAGGGCAGCATTCCCGAGCTCGCACCGAAATATCCTTCTTTAGAGGTGTTAGTTAATGCCAACCCTGATGTTTTCTTTGCAGGATGGAATTACGGTATGCGGTTGGGCGGCTCAGTCACGCCTGATTCTCTGAGAGAGTTTGGTATCAATACTCTGATTCTTAATGAGAGTTGCAGCCATATCCGTAAAGATAAGCAGCCAGCTAGCATGGAACAGATGTTCGATGACGTGACACGCCTTGCGACTTTATTCGGTCAGCAAGACAGAGCTCAAACTCTTATCTCCACTTGGAGAGAGCAATTAATATTGATTCAACAGCAAACCCAGAATCAAACCCCGCTTAAAGTCTTTCTGTATGATTCAGGGGAAGAGAAACCATTCACAGCAGGAAAGTACGCGACAGTGAGCGCCATGATAGAAGCAGCGGGTGGCGCCAATGTAATGAAAGATCTGGATATCAGCTGGGGAACCACATCATGGGAGTCAGTTGCGATGCATAACCCTGATGTCATTATTCTTCTCGATTATCAAAATGGGACAGGCGCTAAAGGCATGCAAACCTTTTTGGAACAGCACCCAGCGATGAAGCTGACCACAGCGGTAAAGACCACCCAATACCTTCCTCTGCGTTATGAGGAAATTACTCCCGGGCCAGCAAACATAGCTGCAATTGAAAAATTGGCACAGCGCATCCAAGAAATACATGACAAGTCTTAGTACTAACCTGAACCGAACCGCACTGAACACCTGCGTATTCAGTTCTGTTTTTGCCCTCTTAGCGATGTTTTCTCTGAGTTTAGGCAGCGTTCAGCTATCTTTTGCACAAGTCGCTACGATTTTTTCAGCGGCGATGAGTCAACAGATCGACTCACCGATAGATCAAGTGGTACTGCACCTGCGCTTACCTAGAACAATCATCGCTATTATTTGCGGTGCTGGGTTAGGTATTGTTGGGGCGTTATTACAAACCGTGACAAAAAACGACCTTGCCGACCCTTTCATTTTTGGATTGTCATCCGGTGCCGCAACTGGAGCAGTCTTTGTGATTACAGTCATCGGTAGCGCTATCGGCATTTGGACACTTCCACTCGCCGCTTTTATCGGTGGAATAATCTCGGCTTCGGCAGTGCTATTTCTAGTCAGAAAAGTAGATGGACAAGCGTCTTCTCAAATTGTTTTAGCCGGGTTGGCTATTTCATTTTTATTTACAGCCTTGACTAACTTCTTGGTCTTCCATGGTGATCAACGAGCTGCCCACTCAATTCTATTTTGGTCGCTAGGAGGCCTAGGAAACGCACGCTGGGACAATGTGCTAATTGTGCTTGCTGGACTTATCGCCTTGATAGCCCTAGGTATATTAAAACATCGCCAGTTAGATTGTTTACTTGCAGGAGACGACGTAGCACAAACCATGGGCGTAGACACAAAACGCCTGCAAAGCGGTGTCTTTATTGTCTGCGCTTTTGCAACTGCATGTTTTGTTTCTATCATCGGCGTTGTCGGATTTATTGGCTTGATGGTTCCTCATATCGCGAAGAAAATCATCGGCCCATTACACAAAAAGTTACTCATCACTTCAGGGCTGATTGGGGCTTTGCTTATGCTATTAAGTGATATTTTGGCGAGAACCTTAGTTGCTCCTCAAGAACTGCCTCTTGGTGTTGTCACCACCGCGTTTGGCGCACTATTCATTGTTTCCATTTTGATGGAGAAAAGTAATGAAAGCTGAACGCTTCACCATCATTGCGATTCGTCATGGCGAAACCGAATGGAATCGAATAGGCAAAGCACAGAATCAACTGGATAGCCCTCTGACAATGAAAGGCAAACGACAGATGCATAACGTCGGTCGTTATCTTGCAACTCAAAAATCATTGACCCTCAATGCTATTTACACCAGTCAATTAGGCCGTGCTATTTCCAGTGCTAAAACCATCGCACGCTACCTGAAAGTGCCCGTCATTTCTCAAATGGAGCTCAGTGAGTTCGATTCAGAACAGCAACGAAGAACAATGGCGATTCAGTGGATCCAACGAGTTTCTCGTCACCACAACAATGAGAACCCTATTTTGCTGCTCGGACATGGTGACTGGATAAAAACATTAGCCAGTTTAGGGACACCAAAGCAAATCATAGACACACCAAACAACGGAGAAATCCTCAGGATAGATATCGAAGTATAACGTCACATCAGGGAATCAGGTGTAACTCCTGAACTGTACCCGCAGCTGTAAGCGATGAGCCCTTTACAAGCCACTGAGTCACACGACTTGGGAAGGAGTAAAGCGCAATGAGAACCTCAACATCGTAAGTCAGAATACCTGGACACACATGAATATCGAGCGGGAAAACTCAACACCATCCATACCTTGTCTAACAAGGGAACGCTCTGTATTCGTCAATACCTAAAACGTAGATGAAGAATACTGTGGTCACAAAAGTTAAACGATCCAAAAATAAGTCCGATCTCCGCAGTGGGTTTACCACCGGAGCGTGCGCAGCTGCAGCAAGCAGAGCGGCAGTTCAAACACTATTAACCGGACAAAAGCCTGACTATACCTCCATCACTCTACCTAATGGTGAGCCCGCTACGTTTAAGGTCGCGTTTATCCAAACATCCAACGATGCGGTGACCGCCAGCATTGTTAAAGATGCAGGGGACGATCCTGATTGTACCCACGAAGCCCATATTCAGAGTATTGCCCGCTGGCATTCAGAGCCCGGTTTTCACATCGATGGGGGTGTTGGCGTAGCTCGTGTGACTCTACCCGGATTAGAACTTCCCGTCGGTCAGGCGGCGATTAATCCCGTACCTCGAAAAAACATTCTCGATATGGTGACTTTGGAATGGAACCAAGCTACCAGTCAACAGAAAAAACACGTCGGTATATCACTGGAAATTTGCGTCCCTGATGGAGAGGAGCGAGCCAAGGAAACCATTGGGCCAAGACTCGGTTTAATCGGTGGTATTTCCATTCTCGGGACACGCGGAACGGTAAAACCCTACTCCACTTCAGCGTTTTCAGCATCTGTGCGTCAATCGGTACAAATAGCGAAACAAAATGGCCAAAACCACTTGGTTCTCACGACAGGATCTCGAACCGAAAAGTCAGCGATGGCCATGCTACCAAGTTATGACTCGATGTGTTTTATCCAAGCGGGTGATTTTGTTGGGGTCGGACTGCGCGCAGCAAAACGTTATCAAGTGAGCAAAATCACCGTCGTCGCCATGATAGGCAAACTCGGCAAGATGGTCGCTGGGCACATGATGACTCACGTATCCGGTAAAGCTATCGACTTTTCATTACTGGCCGACCTCGCCATTCAATCAGGTGCATCGAGTGAATTTGCCGAAGCTGTTAGCCAAGCCAACACAGGCCGCCACGTACTCGACACATGGAAAGAAGCCCAATCGGGCCAAGAGATTCCCAATTACGACTTTCTTACCTTGCTCTGCAAACAAGCTGCAGAGCACGCTGCTGTGTATGTCAAACATCACGTCAGCATTGAATTCAAATTGATCGATTTTAACGGCGATCTATTAGCAGAACATCTCTGCTCAAAAGGAAGTGATACCAATACTCACTTTCATGATGAATAAGCATGAACAAGGAAAACTCCATGACTAACGATATGCGTCAAATGACCAAGCAAGGCCGTCAAATTGAAAGTGACTCTTTCTCTATCATCGATGAAGAAATAGAAACTCTCCATGGGGGACATAACTTCAATCAAGGTGAATGGAATGTGGTTCGTCGTGCCATTCATACAACGGGTGATTTTGAATACGCTAAATTATATCAATTCAGCGACAACGCGATTGAGTCTGCCATTACCGCTTTAAAAAACGGTGCCAACATCATTACCGATGTCAGCATGATCGTGACAGGTTTAAATCAAACTCGCCTCAACGCTTACGGCAATAAAGCACAGTGCTTCATTAGTCATCCAGACGTCATTAGCACGGCCAAAGAGACAGGAGAAACACGTGCTATTCACTCAATGCGTTATGCCCGCGATAACGGCCTACTCGACGGCTCTATCATAGGTGTAGGCAATGCGCCTACCGCATTACTTGAGCTATTGCGCATGATAGAAGCAGGCGAAGCAAAACCTGCATTGATCATTGGCATTCCTGTTGGTTTCGTAAAAGCAGATGAATCTAAGCAAGCATTAACCGAACAAAACACCGTGCCTTACATTGCCAGCCTAGGCCGTAAAGGTGGCAGCCCGTTAGTGGTATCGACTATTCACGCCCTACTTGCTGAGTCAGTAAAATGAATAATGTAAGTACTCACTCTCAGCTTATCGATTGCTATCAATCGGCTATCACGGTAGTCGGAGTACCCGAAGATGGGTGTTTAAGCCTAACCAGTCGAGCTGTTAATGCAGTTGAATCTGCACGCGTTGTTGCAGGTAACGACCGACTATTGGATTGGTTCCCCCAATTCAAAGGTCAACGCTTATCGATGCAAGAAGGCTATCAATCTTGGTTCGCTAAGTTACTTGATGAATGCGAGGAAGGCGGCGTCGTCGTATTAGCTTCTGGCGACCCATTGTTCTTTGGCATCGGCGAATCGTTGTTAAAAAAACTGCCTAATGATGAAGTGCGCTTTATTCCCTCCCCTTGTTCAATGCAACTCGCTTGCAGCCGAGTCGGCATTGCATGGCAAGAAACCAAAGCAATTTCACTACATGGAAGAAAGCAGCATTACGATGGCATTAAAGGTATCGCAAGCCAAATACAATGGGAAACTAGCTACTGCTTGCTAACCGATGTTCAAAACAACCCAGCCCGTATTGCGAAACACTTAGTCGAATTTAATCAACAAGGTTGGACGGCTTGGGTATGTGAGAACTTAGGTGGCACCGACGAAAAGATAAGCCGGTGGACTCTCGAAGACCTCGCACTAAAAAGTTCCGACGACTTCTCTACACTCAATGTAATGGTACTGCACCGAACGCTACCTCATGCGTGGGGGGAGTTGGGCCAATACGCCAACGATGATGACTTCATGAAGCGCATGCCTAAACGCGGCTTAATTACCAAACAGCCCGTTCGTCACTTAGCGTTAGCAAGTATGCGTATTCAACCAAGATCTGTGGTGTGGGACATAGGCACAGGCTCAGGTTCTATTGCGATAGAAGCCGCTAAACAGTGCCATCAAGGACAAGTCTTCACCATTGAATCAAACCAAGAATGTTATGAGTCGGTCGAGGCTAACTTTAGAGCGCACGGTACCGACAACGTACAACTGATTCGAGATAAAGCCCCAATGCAACTCGACACCTTGCCTCAGCCAGACAGTATTTTTATTGGTGGAAGCCGCGGCAACATGCACACCATTTTAGATTTCTGTTGGTCAGCAATAAAACCGGGAGGCGTCGTGATCGGTTCTGCAGTGACTGTCGATTCAGTTTGCGAACTTCATCAATGGAGTAAAGACAGCGATGCTCCGACACAGGTTCAACTGATCTCTATATCAACAGGCGTACCACTCGCTCACTACACCCGTTATCAATCAGAAAATCCGATTCACTTATTTATTTTTACCAAGCCGTTTATTCAGAAATAAGCGCTTAATTTTTTAATTAAGCGCCACTCAACATATTAAATAAAAACATAATTAGAGAAAGCACAGATGAAATTAGGAACTATGTACGCAATTGGTGTCGGCACTGGAGACCCAGAATTATTGACACTTAAAGCTCACCGACTACTCAGCACCGTCGACATTGTCGCGTTTCCAGAAAAAGACGCGGGCAGTAACCACTCTTTTGCTCAACAAATTGCAGCGGGTTCTGTTAGCCCTGAAAGCATGAAAGGCGAATACCTATTTTTGCACTTCCCAATGACGCGTGACCCAAGCATCAACGTTCCTGCATGGCGTAAAGCCGCCGTCACAATTGTTGAACTATTAAAGCAAGGTAAAGACGTGGCATTTGCAACCGAAGGTGATCCATCGGTTTACAGCACATGGGCATACATCCAAGAAGAACTGACAGAGCTACTTCCTGAACTTGATCCGGTGATCATTCCGGGTATCACTTCAGTTACCGCTATTCCATCACAAACAAAAATTCCACTTGCTGACGGTCAGGAGCGTTTTTGTGTTGTACCTGCGACATGGGGTATCGAGTGTTTAGAAAAGCTAGTCGAAGATTTTGACACCATCATGTTAATCAAAGCAGGTCGCGTTATCCCCAAGCTGATCACTCAACTTGAGTCGATGGACATGTTGGATTGTGCAACCTACGTGTCGCATGCCACCACAGAAAAACAAGAGCTTTACTCTGACCTACGTGATGTACCGAATGAAAACCGCTACTTCTCTATGGTTCAGCTTTCAGTTCGCGCACGTCGTGGTGTACTACGTGGTACTAATGAATCAAAGAAATGTGCCGTTCTTGATGGTGGTAAAGCTGATAGTGGTAAAGATGACATCAATAAAACTAATAGCGGTAAAGCGTAATGAAAATAGCCATTTATGCCATCACGCTACACGGAGCAAGGCAAGCCAAACGCTTAGCTAAAACGTTTCCGTTTGCTGATGTCTTTATTGCACCAGTTGGACAAGAAGAATACCCAGAAGCCGATGAGTTAACCCTGCCGCTTTCTGGTTTTCTTCCTCCTCAATTTAAGCAATATGATCACCATATCTGCTTTTTTGCTGCGGGTATTGTCAGCCGAATGATCGGCCCTTTGCTAGAAGACAAACGCACCGACCCCGGCGTGATCTGCATTGACGATCACGGCCAATTCGTGATCCCTATGCTATCTGGTCATCGCGGTGGCGCAAATGGGATCGCGTTACAAGTCTCACAAGCACTCAACGCGACTCCTGTAATCACCACCGCTTCTGACGCTGCCGGCAGTTTGTCGGTTGATATGTTCGGATCGCCATTTGGTTGGACACTTGATCCACAATGCGAACCCGCGATCACCGCCACCAGCGCAGCAGTTGTAAATGAAAAACGCATTCTAATAGTGCAGCACGCTGGCGAACAGAACTGGTGGCAGAACAAACGTTCCATGCCAAGACATATCATGACCCACCCAGCACTAAGCGATACAGACCTTTCTCAAATCAGTACTGATGATTGGGATGGTTTAGTTCTGATTTCAGATGAAGCACAGCCAAAAGGTTACGCTGAATTTGAAAGCAAAACCGTGCTGTGGCGACCAAAGTCGCTTGTGCTTGGAATAGGCTGTGACCGCAATACTCCTTTGCATGTATTGAAAGCAGGTATCGATGTTTTCCTGACTGAATATAACCTAGCAAAAGCCAGTGTTTCAGCTTTCGCCAGTATCGCTTTAAAAGCGGATGAAAAAGGTATTTTAGAACTCTCGTCTGAAAGCCAAATTCCTTTCCACACTTATTCAGCCGAGCAACTCGACGGCGTTGAAGGGATTGAAAACCCATCAGAATACGTAAAAAAAATTACGGGTATATCATCGGTTTCTGAAGCGGCCGCGCTAAAGCACGGTCAGCGAGATCAACTATTGGTACCTAAGTGGAAATTCAAACAAGACGGTTTCAACATGACTTTATCTTGTACTCGCATCGAATACGATGAACCCCTCGCCAAGAAGAAGTGGAAAAACTGGCTAGATGAAAACGTCAAAATCAACCTTCACGGTAGTGAAGTGGTAGATGGTTTTCAGTGTAAGCCTAAGCATGTCGATTTAAACCGCCCGATGCTCTACCACCGCCATCACGTATTGCTATGTGAAGGTGGCCGTTGCGCGAAAGAAGGCAGTAAAAACCTTGCACACGATCTTAGACAGGTACTTAAAGCGCTCAATTTTTCCGACGGTGAACAGCGCATTAAGATAAGCCGTACACACTGTGCGGGCACCTGCAGAAACCGCGCTGCAATGGTGATTTACGAACGTTTACTAGAACATGAAACACCTGTTAACAACGGGCTTTGGGTTCGAGGTATCGAAGAATTTACCGAGCAAGACTGGAAAGATTTGTTCACAAATCTAGTCGAGCGGAAATCATTAAAAGCTTATTTAGATCCTAAGTTTATCGCACCAATTGAAAATGCAGACGGCACCACTGGGCTTTAGAAACCGCTTAGTTTTAAGAACCACTGAACTTTAGGTATCACTGAGCTTTAGGAACATAGTAGACCAAATACTTTGCAAGCTATGAACATGATATTTCAAAGCTCACTTTAACCTCATTACCAACATGAGATAACCCGTTTATCTTGTGATATAGATTTGATAAGGACAGCGACAATTATGAAACGACTTCGTCATTATAACCAAGGCACAGCCATTGTACTGAGCTGCTTTGGTAGCGTTGTAGAACAACAACGTTATGAAACTCTCGCAGAGCGCGTACGTCAAAGCTACCCAGATGTGCCAGTGCGTATCGCCACCAGCTCAAAGATGGTGATCAAGAAGCTGGCTCGTAAAGACACGCCATGTTTCAGCCTACCTCAGGTACTCGCCGATCTAGACACACAAGGTTACGAACGCATTTTGATTGTTTCAGTGTACCTATTCCCTACCGATGAACATCGCTACATGACATCAATAGTTGATGGCTTCAAGCAGTTCTCATTTGCACGTATCGAACAAACACCAGCGATAATGCATCACAGTCAATTGACGACCAACTTGCTTTCAGCCCTCCATGATCGTTTTGCTCCACAAGATCATTTCAACGTATTTGTTCACCACGGGGCGCCTATGTTAGATAACCCGGGCCACCAATCGATCCATTACTGTGATGCTCTACTAGGCAAATTATCGCAACGCAACTTCACTTGCTCGCTCGAAGGCGCATGGCCATTTAAGTTAGTGAAAGATGAAATGGTTCGCCGCATTAAAGAGCAACATACAGGCCAAGGCCGACCGCTTCTTAATCTAGTTCCACTACTGCTTGTATCGGGTAACCACTTCATCAACGATCTTAAAGAAATTAAAGAGATGCTGGCAGAAGACGCTGACGTTCAAGTGGCAGAGCCAATCCAAGGTGACAAGTTCTGCATGCTCGATATGCCAGAACTGTTACAGATTATCGATAAGCAAATTAAAGAAGGCTTAATTCGTTTAGGTGCACCGGAGGAAGAGAAATAATCATGGCAAAACTAACACTGGTAGGCTTAGGGCCTGGCGCTATTGATCTAGTAACCCCCGCAGCGCAACAAGCCGTAAAGAATGCAGATGTCGTTGCAGGCTACAAGCCATATGTAGAATTAATCAGCACACTAATCGACACTCAAGAAGTCATTCAAAGTGGTATGACTCGCGAATGGGACCGCGCTCAAGCGGCAGTAGAAGAAGCAGCAAAAGGTCGAGAAGTCGTATTAGTATGTTCTGGGGATTCAGGCATGTACGCGATGGCGCCTTTAGTGCTTGAATTATTGGAGCAAAACGCAGAATTAAACGCACAAGTTGAACTGGATATTATTCCGGGTATCACCGCTGCTAACGCCTGTGCTTCTTTAGTTGGTGCACCTCTTGGCCACGATAGTTGTACCATTTCTCTGTCTGACTTATTAACGCCTTGGGAAGTGATTACCAAGCGGATTAAAGCCGCGGCAATGGCTGATTTTGCGATTACCTTCTACAACCCTCGCTCTAAAAAGCGAACTCAGCACATTGAAACTGCACGTGAAATCCTTTTGGAACATCGTGACCCAAATACTCCCGTGGCTATCGTGAATGCTGCGTATCGTGATGATCAAAAAGTCACACTCACAACACTGGCTGAATTTACCAAAGTGGAATTTGGTATGAACGCCGCGGTCGTGATAGGTAACAGCAACAGCTACCGATTTGGTGATTGGATCGTAACACCGCGTGGCTACACCAATAAATATCAACTGAAAGACGGCAAGGTACTAGAAGGTCAAAAACGTGGCCATTCATTAAAAGTTGAACCTAAAGCAGAATCAGTGACGGAAGAGGCAAACTAGTATGACGGTATTTTTTATCGGCGCAGGGCCGGGTGACCCAGATTTAATCACAGTGAAAGGCGCACGCTTAGTTGAAGAGTGTCCTGTGATTGTTTACGCAGGCAGTTTAGTGCCAAAAGCCGTCATCGATCGCGCTCACCCTGATGCACTGGTCTATAACTCCGCTGACATGGATCTTGATGATCTAACCAATGTGTACCTAACCGCACACGAAAAAGGTCAAAACGTTGCACGCGTTCAAACTGGCGATCTTTCGATTTACTCGTCTCTTGCAGAACAAACACGTCGCTTGAACGAACTTGGCATTGATTGGAAAGTGGTTCCGGGCGTGTCCTCTTTCCAAGCGAGTGCCGCAGCTCTTGGCCAAGAACTGACGCTACCTGAAAAGTGCCAGACCATTATTCTTAGCCGAGCATCAGGTCGAACGCCTGTTCCTGAAAAAGAGAATCTACGCGCCCTTGCCTCTCACGAAGCAACACTGTGTTTATTTCTTAGCGCAACATTAATTCGTAAAGTGGTTCGTGAATTATCGGATGTTTACCCGCAAGATTGGCCAGTGGCTGTCGTTGAAAAAGCCAGCCACCCTGAACAGCGAATATTTCGTGCTACATTGGGTACGATCGCCCAAGTTATGCATGATGAAGGGATTCGCTCCACCGCGATGATCATCGTCAGTAAAGTGTTGGGCGATAATGACTTTATTGACTCTAAACTCTACGATCCGACCTTCTCACACGCTTGCCGAAAAGCACGTGTCGTTGAAGAGGGTGTAGCTGAAAGTGGAACATTAGAAGACGATAAGAGCGCAGACTAACCTCGCTCATTAGCTGTTGATTGGTTTGTGCGTTTATTCATTTTTACTATCCAGTCAGCAGCATTATTTGGCAGACATAATGATCTTTTTTGATTTAAATTTTGGTTCTTCAAGTTTAGCGATCTCGCTAATGATGATCGCCGCTTTGATGCTTGATCACTTACTAGGTGAGCCTAAACGATTTCACCCTTTGATCGGTTTTGGCAATGCGGTTCAGAAAATCGAGAAGCTGTTAAACCGAGCCACTAAACTCTCAGGTTTGATCGCGTGGTTAACCGCGACCCTTCCATTGTGCTTACTCAGCTTTTGGCTGCAACATACTCTACTAAGCATGGGGAACACATTAGGCGTTTGGCTATTTAATATCGGGGTTCTGTATATCGCGATAGGTCAACGTAGCCTGCTTGAGCACGCCCAGTGGATCCACCAGCCACTAAGCCAAGGTGATCTTGATTTAGCGCGAGAGAAAGTAGGTTGGATCGTTAGCCGTAATACTGAAACCATGGATCAACGCCAGATCACGTCATCGACGATTGAGTCGGTATTAGAGAATGGTAACGATGCGATCTTCGGCACTCTATTTTGGTTTGCACTGCTTGGGGCTCCAGGGGCATTACTGTTCCGATTAGTGAACACACTTGATGCGATGTGGGGCTACAAAAATGAACGCT
This sequence comes from Vibrio sp. FF145, assembly GCF_041439075.1. Classification (NCBI taxonomy): domain Bacteria; kingdom Pseudomonadati; phylum Pseudomonadota; class Gammaproteobacteria; order Vibrionales; family Vibrionaceae; genus Vibrio; species Vibrio sp. FF145. The sequence goes on along the minus strand of NZ_JBGONH010000032.1, from coordinate 24,456 downwards.
GGCTAGAATTTGGCTATGTGGCAGCAAAAGTCGATGATGTGATGGGCTGGGCACCTGCGCGCTTAACCGCACTTAGCTACAGCCTTTTAGGCAACACTAAGTTGGCTCTGAAATGCTGGAAAGAACAAGCTAAACATTGCTCGAGTCCAAACGGTGGCCCCGTAATGACATCAGGTGCCGGCGCACTACAAATTATTATAGGTGGCGATACTTATTACCACGGAAAACTTGTGAAAAAGCGTCCGATGGGGAAAGGTAATATTGCGACTTTAGAAGATATTCCACGAGCCATATCTTTGGTTCAAAAAACCAGTGTGCTTTGGGCCATCCTAATGCTATTGCTTTCTCTTTTAACTCTTTGTTTATTTTGATTTCATGTCTATTTTAACTCTTTACTTTAAGTACGCTAATGACGATTAAACAACACTCAACCTCAAACGAACTTCCGCATCACGGTGGTAAGTTAATCGAGTTTTCATTGCGCTATCAAAGGCCAATCGAACAATGGGTCGACCTTTCAACTGGAGTGAGCCCGCATCACTACCCTATACCTGAAATCCCTGCATCGGTATGGAATCGGCTACCAGAAGACGATGATGGCTTAATCACAGCCGCGCAAACCTACTATCAAAGTGATGCCTTGTTACCCGTAGCTGGCAGTCAGGCAGCCATTCAATCGCTACCACATATGATTGCAAAGACACAGCCAACATTGATGCACATCCTATTACCTCATACGGGTTACAAAGAACATCAACATGCGTGGCAGCAGTACGCAGAACAAAGCATACAAGCCGTCATATTCGACTTTTACCGACATAAACCGACAATCGAACAGCTCAAAACGGCAGACGTGGTCGTAGTGATTAATCCCAATAATCCAACCGCACTGAATGTGCCACCAAGTGAAGTACTGACTTGGCTAGATCATATCCAAGATCATTCAACGATCGTGATTGATGAAGCGTTTGTAGACTGTACTCCTGAGCTTTCAGTGTTACCAAGTTTCCCAACAGGAGTACCTGACAATCTAATAGTCCTGCGATCAGTGGGTAAATTTTTTGGGCTGGCAGGGATTCGCGCAGGCTTTTGTTTTGCCTCGCCATTGCGTTTAAATATTCTTAAACAACACCTTGGACCTTGGACACTCAGTGGCCCAACTCGCTATGTCACCACACATGCCTTACTCAACTCCAATTGGCAAAAGAAAAACCGCCAACGCCTACATGAAGAGGCTCAGCGTATGAACCAACTCTTACAACTACATTTTGGCCAAATGGCGGGCTCGGTAAAAATAACGTCACAGATACTCTTTCACCGAGTTGAAATTTCAGATTCGGCATCATGGCACCATCAGCTCGCCAAGTTAGGGGTTTTTACTCGTCATTGTGATGAAAACGATGCACTTCGTTTCGGGTTACCCGCCAACGAATCACAATGGCAAGCGCTCACTCGCGCACTCGAACAACTCAAGGAATAATTATGTCTACAGCTTACTGTTCTGCCCTAGTGGTAGGCGCACCTTCTTCTGGAAGCGGAAAAACAACCGTGGTCGCCGCTCTAGCAAGAGCTTTGGTTCAACAAGGAAAGAAAGTTCGAGTATTCAAAACTGGGCCTGATTTTATTGATCCACAATTTCTATCTATTGCATCAGATACACCCACTTACCAATTGGATTTGTGGATGTGTGGTGAAGCGGAATGCCAACACTTAATTTACCAAGCAGCCCTAGAAGCGGATGTGATTCTAATTGAAGGCGTAATGGGTATGTTTGATGGCAAATGCTCAAGTGCTGATATTGCGGCTAAATTTAACCTTCCGATGTTGGCCGTGGTAGATGCTGGCGCAATGGCACAAACCTTTGGAGCCATTGTAAATGGCTTATCGACATTCCGTGATGACGTGGATGTATTTGGTGTAGTTGCAAACCGCGTAGGTTCTGAACGTCACGCTGAAATGCTAAAAGAAAGCCTAAAACCTGAAACCGAGTTTTGTGGTTGGTTACCAAAAGACATGGATTTGTCGCTGCCAGAACGCCACTTAGGTTTAGTACAAGCACAAGAGTTAGATGACATAGAGGAGCGACTTAATCACGCAGCCAAGCTACTACTAGAACATGGTGATATCCCATTGCCAACAGCACAAGCATTTGAAAAACCAAAGCAAGCACTACCAGCCAGACATGAATCATTAACTGGTCATACAATTGCAGTAGCTCGTGATAATAGCTTTGCTTTCTTGTATCAAGCCAACCTTGATTTGTTGATCGAATTGGGGGCAAAACTGTCATTTTTCTCACCGCTTGCACATGATGATTTACCAGTGTGTGACGCTTTGTATTTACCAGGAGGTTATCCTGAATTACATATGGATAAGCTAGCGCTCAATCATGCGTTAAAACAGCAAATCATCACACACATTGAACAAGGAAAACCTTGCCTAGCCGAATGTGGTGGCATGCTATACCTCAACAAAGCATTGACTGATACAGAAAGCCAAACAGAAAACATGGTTGGAGCGTTAAATGCCAAAGCGACTATGCAGAAGAAGCTAGCCGCGCTAGGGATCCTAGAAGCTAATTTCGATGGTCAAATGCTGCGTGGGCATACTTTCCATTATTCAAAAACAGACAGTAAAGAAACCGTACTAACTCAGCCTGAATCTCAATATGGTAGGCCAATCGATCCTGTTTGGATAAAACAAAACACCATCGCTTCTTATGCACATTGGTACTTCCCGTATAACCCTGATTTGGTAGCGAAAATATTCAAAGGAGCGCTTTATTAAGCATCAACGAAAAAATACGCCTTGAACGCTTTGACTAAGAACAGCCTGTCAAAAGTTGATATTTGCCGCTTCACGGTCAATAGTTAAAATAATGTTAACGAACAAATCAAGATCAGACTTTGTTTCGTGAACTATTTAGCTGATGCGCGCTTACATCAAAGACGTCGCCAAGTCGGGCATCGAGTTTCGTTCGCTGCAATTTAACAGCAGCGCAGGTAGAAAACCGATCAAGGAGGATCTATGCCTCGTACATTGAATACACAAGACTTCGACGATAAACAAAAAGAAATCAAAGACTCAGAATACGCTCGTACAATACCATGTAATCAGGTGAGCATTTCAGCGCCCTTTCATTGGTTGTCGCTTGCTCTGCACGACTTAGTGAGAATGCCATTAATCAGCGCATTTTACGGTTTGTGCTTTATGGGTGCGGCCATCGCCATTGTTCAACTTGTCCAATGGCAAGGAACACATTTGGTCGTTATGCCAAGCTTGATTGTGTACATGCTAATAGGGCCGTTTCTTGCCCTAGGCTTATATGACGCAGCCTGGGAAAGAGAAAAGGGGCACAACGCTAGCCTACTGCACTCGATGAAAGCCATCACACGCAACTCAACCCACCAATGGGCGTTTGCGATTGTATTAATGGTTACGATGATATTCTGGATGCGTATCGCTGCATTATTGCACGCACTTTACCCTTCAGTACAAGGGGCACCATTGACCGAATTTGCTCCCTTCTTAATTACAGGGTCTGTCATTGGTTTTGTTATCGCTAGCCTGATATTTAGTATCTCAGCATTTTCAATTCCACTAATGATGGAAAGACGTGTAGATGTAATGAGTGCGATTTTTACTAGCTTCAACGCTGTTAAATCAAACATCCCTGCGATGGTCGTTTGGGCGGGTATCATTGGTACTGGTATCTTAGTCGGCTTCGCGACCTACGGTGTGGGTATGATTGTAACGATGCCATTACTTGGTTACGGAACCTGGCATGCTTACCACGAAGTCATCAAAAAGAAACATCATGTTTAAATCGTTTCACGATCGATGAGCAATGTTATGATGAGGCCTTAGCTTAAACGCTGAGGCTTTTTTTTGGAGTTAACAACGCTTGTCTTACACCCCGCAACAACATCGAGTAAATAAAAAACTGGGCGAATGCCTAGCTATTGCTAATCAACATTTTTCTCGTGAATTTCCATGCCCAACCGTCACTTACAAGTTAAGAGGAAAGGCAGCGGGAAAAGCCTACCTCCAGTTAAACGAGATAAAACTCAACCAAGTGCTATTCAGCGAAAATGAAGACGCCTTTATTAGCGAAGTCGTACCTCATGAACTCGCACATCTCATCACATATCAGGTCTTCGGACGAGTTAGGCCTCACGGCAATGAGTGGAAATACGTGATGGAAAAGGTATTCAATGTACCGGCCAGAACCACCCACAGTTTGGAAATCACCTCAGTGCAAGGAAAAACCTTTGAGTACCGCTGTGATTGCACCACTTATCCCCTGTCGATAAGACGACACAACAAAGTCATCCGCAACCAATCAACTTATCGTTGCCAACAATGCCAACAAAACTTAGCTTTTACCGGCCTTCAATTGAGCTAAGTCTTGAGCTCATAAGATAACGCGAATAAATGTAATAGAGTGAACTAACATTTGAGTGCTAGACTGTTGTTTATCATACTTTCATCAGTCTTTTTCTATGCAAAAAACCTCTCCAAAAGTATTTGGCCTATCGGTGTCCTTTTACCTATCAATAGTATTTGGCCTACTGGTAACCCAAAGTGTTTTCGCCGCTCCACCAAGTTCGTTCTCCAAAGCTAAAAAAGAAGCGGTGAAGATTTATCTCGATCACCCGACTTCATTTTATTGTGGTTGTGACATCACTTGGAAAGACAAAAAGAAAGGTATCCCCGACCTCGACGGCTGTGGTTATCAAGTGAGAAAACAGCAAAAGCGCGCTTCCCGTATTGAGTGGGAACACGTGGTTCCAGCTTGGCAATTCGGCCACCAGCGTCAGTGCTGGCAGGATGGCGGACGTAAGAACTGCACGCGCAACGACAAAGTATTCAAATCCATGGAAGCCGATCTTCATAATCTGACTCCGACCATTGGCGAGGTTAACGGTGATCGCTCTAATTACAATTTCAGTCAGTGGAATGGAATGGATGGCGTGAGCTATGGTCAATGTGAAATGCAGGTCAACTTCAAGCAGCGCAAAGTGATGCCGCCAGACCGAGCAAAAGGCTCTATCGCGCGTACCTACCTTTACATGAGCCAAGAGTATGGTTTCAAGCTATCTAAGCAACAGACTAACCTGATGATGGCGTGGAACAAGCAATTCCCTGTCGATAAATGGGAGTGTACGCGTGACCAACGTATCTACAAAATTCAGGGCAACCATAATCCTTTTGTTGCCAAAGAGTGTCGATAATCTCATACCAATCACAGTAAGTAAGTGTTCAAAACAGCGTAGTAAAAAGGCTTGAGAACAAGACAATAAAAAACGGCTTAAACAATTTTTGTTTAAGCCGTTTGACCATTAATAGATAATTGAACCCATCAAAAAGCTAAGTATCAGTAACTAAATAGATTACCTGTATAGGTTCAGTTGATCGATCGCGACTTGATTTCTATCCGATCCAGCACTATAAAACTGAAACCTCACTTGTATGGTGTTCGCGGGTAAATCCACCGCATAATAAGCCGAAGCATTTAGATCTGCAGGGTCATACCAATCAGGGTGACTAGTTCGATCACTTGTAGAACCGATACCAGGGAAACTTGATCTTAATTCACCAAAACCATATCCACTAGCCACACCGCCTTTATTTAATTTAATTAATGGAACCCAGTCAGTACTATTGTAATACTCCGCTTGTAAATAACCTTCAGTACCGGATATCCACTGCGCTGCTGAAAAGCGTATCTGCTTAAATGGACGGTTGTTATTATCGGTCAAAGTAATCGTAGTACGGTTACTTAACCTCAATATCGACGCATCGTTATCTCTGGTTTGTCCCGCAACAACCACATGAACGCCATCAATAACTTTGTTTGAATTTTTAGGCCATGGAGCATTATCCGAACCAAAACCTGAGCCAGCTACCTCATCCTTAGTGAAGGCGAGCGACAGAGCTTCGCCCATAATATTATTATTAGTGATACTCCACACATTTCCTTCAATCCATTCACTGCCGTGTTTACTATCTACCCTCCAATACAAAGCTTTTTTAGTCTCGTCGGGTGAACCAATTTGAAAAGATTTTGCGCTTTGCTCACCTATCACATTGGCCATAGCAGAGGTATATCCCCAGCGAAGTTTATAGGCAGTTGCGTGTTGACTGTCCCACGTTAGCGCTATTGGTTGGGAAAAAGACTGACTTCCACCATTAACCGGATTATTAGTAAACGCTTTTTCTTTATTTTGAGCAATGCTCTTTATTTCTTGCTCTTCAAGAGCGTAAGTGTAAATTTGCACGTCATCGGCCGCGAATTTATCAGAGATAAATCGAGTGAATGATTGCCAAATCTCATCAGCACCACTTCCCCGATTTTGCCCATTGGTATTCATAAACCAAGGACCATAGCCTTCCGTTGAAGCATCCCAACTCGAATCAATCCAAGCATGAGTTCCCCCTGGGTATACTCCTTCAAAACCAGCAGGTAAAGGAATGTAATTTCGGAAGTTGGTAGGGTCAGTACTTAATGCCATTGGGATTAAGTTACCGTCAACCCATGTCGATACTTGATTGTTTTCTCGATCTATTACCCATGCCACAGAATGCCAAACGTTGTTCGCAATATTAACCTCATCCGGCTTAGCAAACGCATGAAGGATATGAGGACTATCTGAAAATGACGTTCTTGTATACATTTGGCGGCTGACTAACGTCCAACCTAGCCCTTTTTCCGGCTCCCCTGAGCGGTGGTAGTTTCCATTAAAGTGTGACAGAGCGAAGCCATCATCAATCTTCCCTGAGCTGAATATACTCACCTCATGAATACCTTTGTTTTCCTGTGCCGTCCGATAAAAACCATCTTGTTTGTAACGAGCCACAATCGAAAAACTCTGTTTTCCTGGCGCTAAATCATGGGGCATATGTTTTTGCAACGTCATCAGGTTATTTTCAGAAAAGGTTGGCTCAGTTTGCGCCCCGGGTGTATTCGTCGATGTTTGATCAATCACATACTGATGAAAACCAACATTTGGATAAGCAGCTACTGCAGGCTTACCAAAAAACATCTCTTTACCAGCCCGATTCACCATATGCTTAAAATTAGGTTGGCTATGTTTCCCATGATTTTTTATATCTTGTCTTATCGTAAAATGATTATCGGAAAGATAAAGCACTCGTGCGTTACTTTTCACACTTACGTGAACTTCTGAACTATCTTTTAAGCCTGTGTCGTCCGTAATTGTGTAGCCAAAATGGTCTTCTCCTACATAGCCTTCAACAGGTGTATATTTTAGTTTTCCAGCCTGTAGCTCTATAACCCCACCTTTCTGGCTCAGTTTCGTGTAGCTATCTAAAGATAACTCTCCGCCAACGTTTATTCCGTTTGCATCAAAATCATTCTCAAGCACATCGACGATTACCGGTGTATTACGAGTAGTACCAATGTGATCAATATTTGCCTTAGGGTTCATGCGTGACTCCATCGCTGGCGCCAAACGCTGATCAATTGCGCTTGAAGTCTTCATCGTCGAAATCATATTGGTATCTATGGCAAACGAGAAACTCATCAAAGTACTGGTTTCAGGTCCAACATGGTGCCCTAACGAAAAAGTATGGCCAATTTCATGCAGCGTATGCGCAAGATTTGGGTGAAAATCGCAACGACTTGAAAGCCCTGACGCATTGCAACGCTTACCTTCTTTAAAAAAGGTTTGGCCTATCTGAAATTCACTTGGCGATTCCGATCTGACTAATGGATCTAGTATTGGACTGAGTTCACTGGCGGTCTTTCCACCACTATTTATGGTAATAACACCGATTGGGTAGTCCACTCGTATCAATGCATCGCGCGCAAAAAAGTAGTCCAACGAATTCGTTGTATGATCCATTGCCGCAATAGTATCGATAATGTTTTTATTGAAAGACGTCTCAAACGATTCAATATCAACAAGGTAGCCGATACTGCTCATCTGAAGTTTCATGAGTGTTCGAGCAGGAACCGGTGACTTTAAAGAAGGCCCTGGCAACTGATAGTTGTTTTCAACGGCTACTAGTTCTGCTGGTGAACGATGTAGAGCCTTATCTAATTTTTTTTGAGCTATATTGTTCAAATTCGGAACAGGGAGATTTTCAACTGTCCACGCTTTGTCCTCACCATAAAAGACGAAGCCATAAAATTGATTTTTAGAATCCACATATCCAATAACCTGCGAGCTTGGCTCCCCCACAATTTGTCCACGGTAGCTACGAACTTCGGGAGTATAGTCAAAGGCAATTAAAGAAGACGATTTTGAAGCGTCATAATAGTAGAACTCGGTATCTGCTCTTCTTACCGAATACTTAGAGACTTTAATTTTTACAGTATGCCCATTACGAGTCACATCCGCAGAAAATGTCTGAGGTAGTGTTTCATATTTATCTAAAGTAGGTTTTACCTGGCCGCCACCAGAGCCGCCTGAACCACTGCCGTCTCCGCCGCCACTTCCGCCTGAGCCACCAGAACCACTTCCGTCTC
>NZ_JBGONH010000032.1:0-15864 GCF_041439075.1 Vibrio sp. FF145 | reverse complement strand
TCCACCGCCGCTTCCGCCTGAGCCACCAGAACCACTTCCGTCTCCACCGCCGCTTCCGCCTGAACCACCAGAACCACTTCCGGCACCGCCGCCGCTTTCGCCAGAGCTGCCCGAACCACTGCTGTCTCCGCCGCCACTTCCGCCTGAGCCACCAGAACCACTTCCGCCTCCACCGCCGCTTCCGCCTGAGCCACCAGAACCACTTCCGTCTCCACCGCCGCTTCCACCTGAGCCACCAGAACCACTTCCGTCTCCACCGCCGCTGCCGCCTGAGCCACCAGAACCACTTCCGGCACCACCGCCACTTCCACCAGAGCCGACTTGCGTATTATCAGTTGCTTTTCCTTCAGCACCTCCTCCTCCACATCCAGAGAGAAGCATTAACATACAGATTAATAACAGTGTTTTTTTCATATCGTTTCGTTTCTGCGTAGATAGACAATAAGAGGAGAACTCAGGGAATATGAGATCTTCATCACATAAAATTCTAGTGCAGCATACAGTAAACGATAATAATGATGAATATATGACTCTATTTTTTATAGGGTTTTCATGTAAATATTTATGTACCGACTTGTTTTATTTCACCTTAGACTCCATCCTATTGTTCTGCTCTACAGCGTGAGATATTAAATAATGCGAACTCCAAGAATTTACCACCCTGAATTGATTCACCAACTGGGGCTACTCGCTCTTAGCGAAGATGCCGCGGGTCATGTTGGTCGAGTCCTTCGTATGAAAGAAGGCCAAGACGTTCTTCTGTTTGATGGCAGTGGCGCTGAATTCCCTTCGACAATTGCTGAAGTATCAAAAAAGAACGTCACAGTTAATGTTACTGAGCGTATCGAGCGCAGCAGCGAATCTCCGTTAGACTTACATTTAGGCCAAGTGATTTCACGTGGCGACAAAATGGAGTTCACGATTCAAAAATCGGTTGAGCTTGGTGTAAACACCATTACCCCTCTGATTTCAGAGCGCTGTGGCGTTAAGCTAGATACTAAACGCTTCGAGAAAAAACTCGCGCAGTGGCAAAAGATTGCTATCGCAGCATGTGAACAGTCTGGCCGCAATACGGTTCCGGTTATCCGCCCAATCATGCAGCTTGAAGAGTGGTGCAGCGAACCGAGTGAAGCGCTGAAGCTAAACCTGCATCCTCGTGCAAAATACTCAATTAATACCCTTCCAGAACCCATCAGTAAGGTACGCCTATTGATCGGTCCTGAGGGCGGACTGTCCGCTGAAGAAATCGGTATGACAGAACAATACAAATTTGAAGAGACGCTACTCGGCCCACGTGTACTTCGTACCGAAACTGCTGCTCTAACCGCAATTACCGCCTTACAAGTTCGTTTTGGCGATCTAGGCTAGGAGAAAGAAATGATCAAACTTGGCATCGTAATGGATCCAATTTCATCCATTAACATCAAAAAAGACTCTAGCTTTGCCATGATGCTTGAAGCTCAGCGTCGTGGTTACGAAATCCATTACATGGAAATGGATGATCTACATTTAGATCAAGGCGTAGCCATTGCTGACACTAAGGTTGTTGAACTAAAAGAAGATCCAAACGGTTGGTACGAGTTCAAATCAGAACAGACTATCGCGCTATCCGATTTAGATGCGGTACTGATGCGTAAAGATCCTCCGTTTGATACTGAGTACATCTACGCGACTTACATTCTTGAGCGTGCTGAAGAGAACGGCGCACTGATCGTAAACAAACCACAAAGCCTACGTGATTGTAACGAGAAGTTGTTCACGGCTTGGTTCCCTGAACTGACACCGACCACCATCGTGACTCGTAAAGCTGAAAAGATTAAAGCGTTCCGCGAGAAGCACGGTGATGTGATCCTTAAACCACTTGATGGTATGGGTGGTGCGTCAATCTTCCGCGTGAAGGAAGGCGATCCAAACGTATCGGTGATCATTGAAACGCTGACTAACCACGGTCAAAACTACGCAATGGCACAGACCTTTGTTCCAGACATCAGTAACGGCGACAAGCGTATTCTTGTGGTTGATGGTGAACCAATGCCTTACTGCCTAGCGCGTATTCCAGCGAAAGGGGAAACTCGAGGTAACCTTGCTGCTGGCGGTACAGGTGAAGCTCGCCCGCTGAGTGAAACAGACTGGGCTATCGCAAGAGCAGTTGCACCGGCATTAAAAGAGAAAGGTTTAATCTTTGTAGGACTTGATGTTATCGGTGACAAGCTAACTGAGATTAACGTAACGAGCCCAACTTGTATCCGTGAAATTGAAGCTGCTTTTGATATTTCTGTTACGGGTAAATTAATGGATGCAATCGAGCGTCGCGTTAACGCTAAATAGCCTAAACTTAAGAAAGTCTTAGCTATTCGCAAACATTTAGACACAGAATCAATGAGCGGCTTTACGCCGCTCTTTTTCCTTTACTGGGAACACACTGGCAGGAGGCTCTATGAATTTAACGAACCACTTTCTGGTCGCTATGCCCGGAATGAAAGACCCATACTTTCAAAACTCGGTGATCTACCTTTGTGAGCATAATGACGAAGGCGCAATGGGTCTGATGATCAACGCTCCTATTGATGTCACTGTCGGCAGCATGCTCAAACAAGTTGAGGTTGATTCTGAACAACCAAAATCCAACCAAGCAAGCCTTGATAAGCCAGTTTTAAATGGTGGACCTGTAGCAGAAGACCGCGGGTTTATTTTGCACAAGCCCAAAGGCAGCTATCAATCCAGCATCAACATGACGGATCAAATTTCGGTAACAACATCAAAAGATATCTTGATGGTGTTAGGGACTGAAGATGAACCGATCAATTATCTGGTTGCACTTGGTTATTCTGGGTGGGAGCCTGGCCAGTTGGAGATAGAACTGACCGAAAACTCATGGCTAACCGTTGAAGCCGATCCAAAGGTCATCTTTGACACACCGATCTCGGACCGCTGGAAAGTTGCCGTGCAAATGTTAGGTATTAACGCGGCTCAGCTTTCAGCAGACGCTGGACACGCCTAGCTCAAATTAGCTCCATAAAACAAATAAACACTCTCAAACACAGATTAATTTGGAAACCCCATGTCACGAACAATTATGGCATTTGACTACGGTACAAAAAGTATCGGCAGTGCGATAGGACAAGAAATCACGGGTACCGCAAGCCCTCTAAAAGCTTTTAAAGCCAAAGATGGCATCCCAAACTGGGACGATATCGAGAAGCAAATTAAGGAATGGCAACCGAATCTGATTGTGGTTGGCCTTCCTACCGACCTTCATGGTAAAGATCTAGCAGCTATTACACCCAGAGCGAAGAAATTCGCTAACCGTCTTAAAGGACGCTTTGGTGTGGATGTTGAACTGCATGATGAAAGACTTTCTACGACAGAAGCAAGGGCCGACCTTTTTGAAATGGGCGGCTATAAAGCGCTAAGTAAAGGTAACGTCGATAATCAATCAGCCGTTGTAATTCTAGAGAGCTGGTTTGAAGCACAATATGGCTAAGTTATTTATTTAGCAAACTCGAGCAAGCTTATGATCCCTTGCCATTTTAACTGCGTAATGGAGGAGCGATAAAGGAAAAGAACTTGGGAGTTCATATGAAAATTTTTCTAGCAATATTCATAGCGTTATCTATAACGGCATGCAGCTCAATGGGAAGCGGTTCCGCGGGTTACGACGGTCAACAGTACCCGTCAAAAATCAAATTAGAAAAGGAGCGCGGTTACTCATATGATAACCATCGCTCCAACATGCACTCATCTAACATGCATTAAGTTATAAACGAATAAAACCCGCCACAGAAGCGGGTTTTGTGTTTATCAACAAAGCCGTGACTTAGCCCATATCAATCTTAACGCCAGCCAACGCACCAGTTCCGTAGTCATCATCGCCACGTTTGGTCTTGAGCATTAAACGCAAGTCATTGGCAGAATCTGCACTATGGAATGCATCATCCTCGCTAATCTTGTCCGCAACCACTAAATCATACAAAGCTTGGTCAAAAGTCTGCATACCAATCTCTTTCGATTTGGCCATGGTCGCTTTTAACTCATGCAACTCACCACGACGAATCAAGTCAGATATACGAGGGCTATTCAGCAGAATTTCGAAGACACCATGACGACCATTGCCATTTTTATCGCGTATTAACTGCTGAGCGACCACACCACGCAGATTCATCGACAGATCAAACAGGAACTGTTCTTTCTGCTCTTTCGGCACCAAGTGAAGAATACGCTCTAGCGCCTGGTTAGCGTTATTGGCATGCAGGGTTGCCATACACAAGTGACCCGTTTCAGCAAAGGTCATCGCGTATTCCATGGTTTCACGACTACGGATTTCGCCAATCAAAATCATATCAGGTGCTTGGCGCAAAGAGTTCTTAAGCGCAACTTCGTAACTCTCGGTGTCTAGCCCAACCTCACGTTGAGTCACGATGCACTTTTTATGTTCGTGTACGAATTCAATCGGATCTTCAACCGTCAAAATATGCCCTGAGCGATTGGTATTGCGATAACCCGTCATTGCAGCCATTGAGGTCGATTTACCAGAGCCAGTCGCACCAACCACCAGCACAAGCCCGCGCTTAGCGATTGAAAGGTCTTGTAGTACGTCAGGAAGCTTTAATTGCTCAAAGGTTGGGATGTTAGTCTCGATGCGACGAATTACCGCTCCTGGCAGCTCTCGCTGAAAGAACGCACTGACACGAAAACGACCAAAATTACGCACGATAGCAAAATTAGCCTCACGCGTTTGCTTGTATTCATCTCGTCGATCTTGATCCATCATCGCATCAAGTAATTGAGCAACCTGAGCCGCATTCAGCTTCTCTCCTTGAGGTCGCAGTTCACCATCCACACGAAAAAGGATTGGCGCATCGACAGTGATATAAAGATCCGACGCCTTTTGAGAGAGCATCCCTTCAAGAATTTGATTCAATTCCATTTTGTTCACCTTGATTAAAACATTGAGGTTTCAATTTCGATCTTTTTCTCGACCTCTTCCGAGTCAACCAAGCCTTGTGCCATCAGTTGTTTCGCGTTTTGCTCCATGGTCTGCATACCATGTGCCGCGCCCGTTTGAATAATCGAGTACATCTGCGCGACTTTATCTTCACGAATCAAGTTTCTGATTGCAGGTGTCGCCATCATGATTTCATGACAAGCGACACGACCACCACCGACACGCTTTAATAGTTTCTGGGCAATCACCGAACGTAACGATTCAGACAGCATCGAACGAACCATATCTTTGTCGCTACCCGGGAATACATCGATAATACGGTCTACGGTTTTTGCTGCAGAGCTAGTATGCAAAGTACCAAAAACTAGGTGACCAGTTTCTGCGGCCGTTAACGCTAAGCTGATCGTCTCTTGGTCACGAAGCTCACCTACAAGAATTACGTCCGGGTCTTCACGTAACGCACTGCGTAGCGCCGCTTTAAAGCTGTGCGTATCACGATGAACTTCACGCTGGTTAACCAGACATTTATTATTGGTGTGAACGAATTCAATTGGGTCTTCAATGGTCAAAATGTGTTTGTTGTGATTACGGTTTACATAATCAACCATCGCCGCCAAAGTTGTCGATTTACCAGACCCCGTAGGGCCAGTCACCAGCACTAAGCCTTTTTCATAATTGGCAATTTTTTCAAAAATATCAGGTGCGCCCAACTGCTCTAACGTTGGGATTTCTACAGGGATGGTTCGAAAGACCGCTGCGCACCCACGGGCTTGGTTAAAAGCATTAACACGGAATCGGCCAACATTGGGTAATTCAAAAGAGAAGTCGACTTCCAATTTTTCCTCAAACTCACCGCGCTGTGAGTCGTCCATGATCTCAAAAACTAAACGATGCACATCAGCATGACTCAAAGCTGGGATTCCAAGCTTCCTTACTTCACCATCTATACGTACCATTGGAGATACACCCGCAGAAAGATGTAGATCTGACGCGTTATGCTTTACACTAAAATCTAGTAACTCAGTGATATCCATTTATTTTCCCTTAAGTAAAGTCAGCTATGAGTAGTATTCAACAAAATATCGAACAAATCACCTCACAGATTCGTAGTGCTGAACAAAAGTGCGGACGAGCTCCAGACTCCGTGCAACTTTTAGCCGTCAGTAAAACTAAACCTATTGATGCGATTCTAGAAGCCGCACTCGGAGGTCAAGTTGCCTTTGGTGAAAACTATGTTCAAGAAGGTGTCGATAAAGTAAAACACTTTTCAGAACAACATTCTAACCTAAATTTAGAATGGCATTTTATTGGCCCAATCCAATCTAATAAAACTCGCCCTATTGCGGAAAGCTTCCAATGGGTGCATTCCGTTGATCGCGATAAGATCGCACAAAGGCTTCATGATCAGCGACCAAACGAGCTTCCACCTCTACAAGTGCTCATTCAAGTGAACACCAGTGGTGAAGATTCAAAATCAGGAACGTCAGAAGAAACAGTTTTTGCGCTCGCGGAGTTGATTTCGTCGCTCCCTAACCTCACTTTAAGAGGATTGATGTCGATTCCTGCAAACGTATCTGACTATCAATCTCAGCTTAATGCATTTTCTCAACTGGCAGAGCTTAAAGACAAGCTAGCCGCGAAGTATCCAAACATCGATACCCTTTCGATGGGTATGAGTGGTGATATGGATGCAGCAGTTGAGGCTGGTAGCACAATGGTTCGTATTGGAACGGCTATTTTCGGTGCTCGTGATTACGCGAAATAGCAAATAGTCAGCGACTAAAAGTCGACGATAAGTATTGATACCGCTTCGCTTTAACCGCGCAGCGACACGCTCAGGATTTTATATATGGAACATAAGAACATCGCCTTTATTGGGGCGGGAAATATGGTTCGCTCAATTGTAGCGGGCTTAGTGGCGAGTGGTTACCCAGCGCAAAAGATTACTGCAACAGCGCCTTCAGACACCAGAAGGCTGCCGTTAGAGCAAGAATACGGCATCAATACCACCAGCGATAACCTTGCCGCTGCAGAGCAAGCAGACGTTGTTGTATTATCAGTGAAACCACAAATGATGGCTGATGTATGTAAACCCTTACAAAGCATCGACTTTAGCAACAAACTGGTTATCTCAATTGCAGCGGGTATTAATGCGAATCGACTCAATGAGATGTTAAACTGCCAACTGAACCTTGTACGTGTTATGCCAAACACGCCATCACTGCTTGGTAAGGGGATGAGCGGCCTTTATGCTGATTCAACGGTCAGCCAAGATGATAAAGACTTTGCTTCTCAGCTAATGCAAGCCGTAGGTGAAGTAAGCTGGGTTGAACAAGAGTCTGGTATCAACAACATCATTGCGGCGGCGGGCAGTGCTCCGGCTTACTTCTTCTTGTTTATGGAAGCGATGCAAGCTGAAGCAATTAACCAAGGTTTTGACCAAGAAACCGCTCGTAAATTAGTGCAGCAATCTGCATTAGGCGCGGCAGAGATGGTAGTAGCAAATCCAAATACTGAATTATCTACACTGCGTGAGCAAGTGACTTCAAAAGGCGGAACGACCGCAGAAGCACTGCGCACGTTTAACGACCATCAACTTTCAGATATCGTAGCAAAAGCCATGCAAGCGGCGGTTGCTCGAGCTGAAGAGATGGAAAAACTGTTTTAATACTAATTACAGTAAAAAAGCATTGTGTCGTTCAGGCTATACCTAAACGGCAAGTAAATCCGAAAAAGGAAACAATATGAACTCGATGAGCTTTCTGATCTCGACCGTTTTTGATCTTTACATCATGGTTGTGATCTTGCGTATCTGGCTACAAGCATCACGTGCAGATTTCTACAACCCATTCTCACAATTTATCGTAAAAGCGACACAACCGGTTGTTGCACCACTACGCCGAGTAATTCCATCAATCGGCAGCCTTGATCTTGCGACGGTTGTTTTCGCTTATGTGCTATGTGTACTTAAGTTCGTCGCTCTAAACCTGATTATCTCTGGCGGTGCGGCTGTATTTGACATCAGCTTCCTGATCTTTGGCGCACTATCTCTGCTTAAAGCGGCTGGTGGTTTGATCTTCTGGGTTCTGCTAATCCGTGCAATCCTGAGCTGGGTTAGCCAAGGCCGTAGCCCAATTGAATACGTGTTCCATCAACTGACTGAACCAATGCTGGCTCCAATTCGTCGTATTCTTCCTGCAATGGGCGGTTTTGATTTAAGCGTACTGGTACTGTTTATTGTTCTGCAATTCGCGAACTTCTTAATGGGTGACCTAATTGGCCCTATTTGGTATCAGCTATAATTTAAGTACGAACATCAGGTACTTTGACGATGCCAAAAGCGGTTTGGGCCGAGGAAGACGATATTCTTCTTAGGCTCTATATCCAACCCAAAGCAAGCCGCGATAAAATTGTCGGCTTACACGGCGAGGAACTGAAAATTGCCATTACTGCACCACCGGTTGATGGCAAAGCCAATGCTCACTTAGCGAAATACCTTGCGAAACAATTTAAGGTCGCTAAAGGGCAAATTACGATAGAAAAGGGAGAGCTAGGTAGGCACAAGCAAGTTCGAATATGCTCGCCAAGCCAAATCCCAACTGAAGTCAAAGCCATCCTATGATGGCTTTTTGCTATTTATTGGAGTCATTATGCGTTTATGGATAACAGCACTACTCACCGCTCTTGTTGCCTTACCAAGTTCGGCAGGACAGTTTAAAAGTATCAAGGATGTCGAGGTTCATTATTCGGCTTTCAATTCCACGTTTTTAACTGCGCAGGTCGCTAAGCAATATAAGCTGAAACGAAACGGATACTCTGCGATTCTAAACATCAGCGTGCTAGACAAGGCTTCCCTAGGCAAGCCTGCGACAACGGCTAAAATTACGGGAACAGCTCGAAACCTAGTAGGTAACACTCGCACGCTTAACTTCCGTGAAATAAAGGAAGGTGATGCAATTTATTACCTTGCTGAGTTCCCTATCACTCACGAAGAGAACATCACTTTTAATATCGATGTTAACGCCGGTTTGAAAGGCACAGGCCCACTGCGTTTCACACAAAAATTCTATATAGAAGAGTAGCTTCAAAGCTCACATTTCTAGTCATTAACTTATTAGAGCCACATCCCCATGAGTAAGATTGTTTTAGCAACAGGCAACCAAGGCAAAGTTCGCGAGATGGCAGATATTCTGTCTAAGTTTGGTTTCGACGTTGTCGCGCAAAGTGAATTTAACGTTTCAGAAGTCGCAGAAACAGGAACGACTTTCATTGAAAATGCCATCATCAAAGCTCGCCACGCTGCGAAAGTGACGGGGCTACCAGCCATTGCTGACGATTCTGGCTTAGAAGTTGATTACCTTAATGGTGCACCCGGTATCTACTCAGCGCGTTACTCAGGTGAAGGGGCTACTGATAAGCAAAACATCGAAAAGCTGTTAGATGCTATGCAAGGTGTCGACGTTGAAAAACGCACAGCTCGTTTTCACTGTGTATTGGTGCTAATGCGTCACGAAAACGATCCAACTCCATTAGTATGTCACGGTAAATGGGAAGGTCGCATTCTGACTGAAGAACACGGTGAGAATGGCTTTGGCTACGATCCTGTATTCTTTGTACCAGAAGATAACTGCGCCTCAGCAGAACTTGAATCGTCACGTAAGAAGCAACTGTCACACCGTGGTAAAGCCCTCGCGTCATTATTCAAGACTCTCAAGGAGCAAGCTCTGTAATGCACAATGCAGCGCTTATACCACCCGCACTCAGCCTCTATGTCCACATTCCATGGTGTGTACAAAAGTGTCCGTATTGTGATTTTAACTCTCACGCTCTAAAAGCCGAGATTCCTGAAAAAGAGTACATCGATGCTCTGCTTGAGGATCTCGATACCGATATCGAAAAATACCAACTCAATGGCGCACCTCGCCCATTGCATTCGATCTTTATTGGTGGCGGCACGCCGAGTCTATTTTCTCCAGAAGGAATAGGTCGATTGCTGCAAGGCATTGAACAACGCATCCCGTTCAAACCTGAAATAGAAATCACCATGGAGGCCAATCCGGGAACTATCGAAGCTGAGCGTTTTGCTGGTTACCAAAAAGCAGGCATAACTCGAATCTCGGTGGGTGTGCAAAGTTTTGAACAAGAGAAACTGGAAAGGCTTGGGCGTATTCACGGTCAAGACGAAGCGGTTAACGCAGCTCATTTAGCACATAAAATCGGACTAAATAGCTTCAACCTAGATCTAATGCACGGCTTACCCGATCAAAGCATTGATCAGGCCTTGGCTGATTTGGACAAAGCGATCGAGCTTAATCCTCCGCATTTATCTTGGTATCAGCTAACAATAGAACCTAACACCATGTTCTATTACAAAACGCCAAAGCTGCCTGACGATGATGACCTTTGGGATATTTTCGACTTAGGCCATAAGAAGCTCGCAGACGCAGGTTATGTACAGTACGAAATTTCAGGCTACAGCAAGCCGGGATATCAGTGTCAGCATAATCTCAACTACTGGCGCTTTGGTGACTACCTAGGTATTGGCTGTGGCTCTCATGGCAAGCTGAGCTTTGCAGATGGACGTATTGTTCGCACCACTAAGGTTAAACACCCTAGAGGTTACCTAGCCGCGTATCAGAATCTGGTGAAGCCCTATCTGTCGGATGAACTTGAAGTCCCTAATGAGGACCGCCCTTTCGAGTTCTTCATGAACCGCTTCAGGCTAATGGAAGCATGTCCAAAGCAGGATTTCATTGATACTACGGGGCTTGGTTTTAACTCTATTCAAGAAACTATTGAATGGGCAAAAGAGCTAGGCTACTTGAATGAAACCGACACTAACTGGCAGATCACTGAAAAAGGGAAGCTATTCCTAAATGATTTGCTAGAAGCCTTTATGGCAGAAGAAGACGAATAGTTCGAGATTCGAGATTCGAGATTCGAGATAATGATTAAAAGGGTTGGCTTTAGGGGCAACCCTTTTTATTGTAAAAATCTTTCTCGAAGCGAAGCGCTCTATAGGACGAAGTCCGTGCTCGCATCTCGCATCTTTCTTCTAAAAAATAGAACGACCAATACGCTCAGAGAGCAATTCTAAAGCCTGAGTTCCCGCTAGTGAATTACCCGACGCGTCCAGTTCCGGAGACCACACCGCGATCGTCATTTCACCAGGAACAATCGCAATAATCCCACCGCCAACACCCGATTTACCCGGCATACCAACACGATAAGCAAACTCTCCTGCTCCATCGTACAAACCACATGTCGCAAGCAAAGCATTCAGCTGTTTGGTTTGAACTGGCGTGATGATCTCTTTCTTGGTCTGAACTGACACACCTTTGTTTGCCAAATAGCTAAAGGTCTTCGCCAAATCCACACAGGTCATTTTAAGCGCACAAGCATGAAAGTAATTGTTGAGTACGGGGATAACATCGTTCTCAAAATTACCAAATGAACGCATCAAATAAGCGATAGCAGCATTACGATCGCTGTGCATCATCTCAGAAGCTGCCACAACCTTGTCATACACGATATGTGTATCACCTGATAGCTGACGGACAAATTCTAATAAACGGTGTCTTGGTGCTGATAGACGGCTTTGTAATAAGTCAGCAACGACAATCGCGCCAGCATTAATAAACGGGTTACGAGGGATGCCGTGTTCCATCTCAAGCTGAATCATCGAGTTAAAGGCTTGTCCTGAAGGCTCCTTTCCAACGCGTTGCCAAATTTCTTCCGGCTTATACAACACCATCGCCAACGTCAGGCTTAAAGCTTTAGAGATTGATTGCACGGAAAAGGCTTCATCAGCATCGCCAGCTTGAATGACTTCACCTTCATTGGTGTATACCGCAATCGCCAATTTCTGGTTCGATACACGAGCCAATGCAGGAATATAATCAGCGACCTTTCCCTGACCAATTAAAGGGCGAACTTCATCTAAAATCTCGGCCAAAATAGCTTGATTTGGTTTCATATGTGCTTACTTCTTTATTGTTATTTTTGTAGGGGGTACGACATTACTTTCTGTCCTTAAACCTTTATCGCAATAAAAGCCTAAGGACAAAAAAGCCAACACTACAATAATGTTGGCTTTTATCAATCCCATAAAGTGTAGGGGTTAATCCTAAGTCGGATTCACCTTCACTTAATTTGATTCAGAATTACTTAGTACGCTTGAACTTAATGTCCCAAACACCATGACCTAAACGGTGGCCACGAGCTTCAAACTTAGTCAGTGGACGCTCGTCTGGACGAGGAATGTAATCACCATCTTCCGCGATATTCTCGAAACCTGGAGCTACGTTCATCACTTCAATCATATGTTCTGCGTAGTTTTCCCAGTCTGTTGCCATGTGGAAAATACCAGTATCAAGTTGCAGTTTACCGCGAACCATCTCTGCAAACTCAGCCTTAACGATACGACGTTTGTGGTGACGAGCTTTATGCCATGGGTCAGGGAAGAATAGTTGCAGTGTATGCAGGCTGCTGTCTGGGATCATGTGTTCAAATACTTCTACTGCATCGTGACACATTACACGCAGGTTAGTTACGCCAGCATCGCGAGCTGTACCTAAACACGCACCAACACCTGGGCTGTGAACTTCAATACCTAAGAAGTTTTTCTCAGGCGCATTCTTTGCCATTTCAACCAGTGATGCACCCATACCGAAGCCAATTTCTAGTACAACAGGGTTGTCGTTGCCAAACACTTCTTTCCAATTAAGAAGTTCTGGGTTGTAGTCGATACCCATTGTTGGCCAACATTCGTTCATCGCGTTTTCTTGGCCTTTTGTTAAGCGGCCTTCGCGGCGAACAAAACTACGGATCTTACGAACCAGTTTGCCGTCTTCAGTATATTCGTTAGTGGTCACTTCACTCATTGATTTTTGCCTGCACATTGATTAATCAAAGCGGGGATTATCCAAAGAATTGCCTCCGGTGCAAGTCTTTCCGTGGATAAATTCCCACACAATTTGTCTGTTTTACATCCAACCGTAAGTGTGGTGCAATTTCACTCCTAATAATAGCAAAGCATAGAGCATGTCGTGACTCCTTTCGCAACCGCCATATTAAAGTGGTATGACGCCTTTGGGCGCAAAGAATTACCTTGGCAACAAAACAAAACCGCCTACACCGTTTGGCTATCTGAAATCATGCTTCAGCAGACTCAAGTAGCCACGGTGATTCCATACTACCAGCGCTTCTTAGAGCGCTTTCCAACGGTTATTGACCTAGCGAACGCCGAACAAGATGAGGTGCTGCACCTATGGACAGGGCTTGGCTATTACGCGCGAGCTCGTAACTTGCACAAGGCTGCCAAGATTGTTGCCGAGCAATACGGTGGTGAATTTCCGCTTTCTATCGAAGATATGAACGCGCTACCGGGTATTGGACGCTCTACTGCCGCAGCAGTGCTGTCCTCTGTGCATAAACTCCCTCATGCGATTCTTGATGGCAACGTCAAGCGTACCTTGGCGAGAAGCTTCGCAGTAGAAGGTTGGCCGGGGCAAAAGAAAGTCGAGAACCAGCTTTGGGAACACGCAGAAGCACACACTCCCAATCAAGATGTCGATAAGTACAATCAAGCCATGATGGATATGGGGGCGATGGTTTGTACCCGTAGCAAACCCAAATGTACCTTATGCCCGATTGAAAGCATGTGTGAAGCTAAGAAGCTCGATAGACAGCTCGATTTCCCTGGTAAGAAACCTAAGAAAGAAAAGCCGATAAAAGAAACATGGTTTGTGATTCTGTACCACAACAATCAAGTATGGCTCGAACAACGCCCTCAATCTGGTATCTGGGGAGGACTATTCTGTTTCCCTCAAAATGAAAACGCAGAGATCGAACATCAATTAGATCTTCGTTCGATCAAAGACAACGAAACCGATTCGATCAAGACCATGATTGCGTTTCGACATACTTTCAGCCACTACCACTTAGATATCACACCTGTATTAGTAAAATTAGATAAACAACCAGATTTGATAATGGAAGGGACTAAAGGTCTCTGGTATAACTTATCAAAACCGGAAGAAATTGGCCTAGCAGCTCCTGTAAAGCAGCTTATTGAGAGCCTACCCTTTGAACTGAACGACGACGTTTGAATCAACGAACGCGATAAGAGGAACCACTATGAGCCGCACTGTATTTTGTGCTCGCCTTCAAAAAGATGCTGAAGGCCTAGATTTTCAACTTTACCCAGGTGACTTAGGTAAGCGTATCTTTGACAACATATCTAAAGAAGCTTGGGGACAATGGCAAAGCAAACAAACCATGCTTATCAATGAGAAGAAGCTAAACATGATGGATCCTGAACATCGTAAACTTCTTGAAACTGAGATGGTTAACTTCCTTTTTGAAGGTAAAGATGTCGTTATTGATGGCTACACTCCACCAAGCGAATAAGACATTTATTTAAGCAAATTTTAATGACATCATGGTTAACGCTGCGATGTCATTTTTGTATGAGGAACTATGAAAAAGCTAAGTTACTTCCTAACAGCCATGTTGTTAACTGGGTGCAGTCGTGAATTTGTCGAAAGCATTTATGATGTTAACTACGAACCAACCAACCGGTTTGTAAGTAATTTGGCAGAACTACCAGGGCAATTTGAAAAAGATACTGGTGCGTTGGATGCTTTGATTAGTAGCTTTTCAGGCAATATCCAAAAGCGCTGGGGCAGCAATGAAGTAAAGATGGCAGGTAAGAGTAACTATGTGAAATACATAGACAATTATCTAAGCCGTTCAGAAGTTAACTTCAGTCAAGGTATCATAACGGTAGAAACCGTCTCCTTAACAGATCCTAAAAAGCACCTCAAAAATGCGATCATGACGACGCTCCTGACACCCGATGATCCAGCTCATGTCGATCTATTTTCGTCCAAAAGTATAAAGCTAGAAGGTCAACCTTTCCTCTACAACCAAGTCGTAGACCAAGAGAAAAAGCCCATCCAATGGACATGGCGTGCTAACAAATTCGCAGATTACCTGATCGCCAATAACCTAAAAACCAAAGAGGTAGACTTTAAAAAAGCCTACTACGTCGAAATCCCAATGGTGGCAGATCATGCGAGCAAACGTAGTTATAAGTATGCCGACATAGTACAACGAGCATCTCAACGCTATGACATCCCTGAAGACTTGATCTATGCAATCATCAAGACAGAAAGCAGCTTCAATCCTTACGCGGTGAGCTGGGCAAATGCTTATGGTCTTATGCAGGTGGTACCTAAAACCGCTGGCCGAGATGTCTTTAAGCTCGTTAAAAAGAAACCTGGAGAACCAAGTCCTGAGTACTTATTCAATCCAGAAAACAACATTGATGCAGGCACCGCATACTTTTACATCCTTAAAAATCGTTATTTAAAAGACGTAAAACACCCAACCACGCTTGAGTACAGTATGATCTCTGCATACAACGGCGGCACTGGTGGCGTGCTCAATACTTTCAGTAAGGATAGAAAGCGAGCAATGCGTGACTTAAATTCATTGCAACCGAGTCAAGCTTACTGGGCACTAACAAAGAAACATCCCAATAAAGAGTCGCGCCGATACTTAGAGAAAGTAACAAAATTCAAGAAAGATTTTAACCAAGGTAAAACGTAAGCCTCACTTTTGAATAAAAAAACAACTAACTAACGTTTTTTTTAGTTATTTTCAAAAAAGGTGTTGACGGTTATGCAGAAAATCCGTTTAATAGCGCTCCGTTGCCCGGATAGCTCAGTCGGTAGAGCAGAGGATTGAAAATCCTCGTGTCGGTGGTTCGATTCCGCCTCCGGGCACCACAATTTGATTTGTTGGTGTCAACACTCTTTAACAGGGAGTAACAACACGGACAAAAGCATAAAGAATTTAGTGTGCCGACTTAGCTCAGTAGGTAGAGCAACTGACTTGTAATCAGTAGGTCACCA